>DATLBM010000487.1:0-2758 GCA_035526885.1 Thermoanaerobaculia bacterium
CCGCGGCGATGCTCGCGCCGAGGATGAGCGCGGGGATGAAGCCGAGGAGGAGGTTGAGGAGGACGGTCAAGCGACGAGGTTCATAGTCTCACAGGTTCAGAGTCTCATAGAGGTAGTGCGTCTCTCCTATGAGACTGTGAGGCTATGAGACTGTGAGACTTCGAGCCTGACTCGACGACTCGACGACTTGAAGACTCGACGACTCGACGACTCGACGACTCGAAGACTCGGCGACTCGGCGACTCGACGACCCGGCGAATCAGCGATAGCGAAGGTCGATCACCTTACGAACGGCGTCCTTCGCCACGTTGGGCAGGTTCTGCACGCGCGTCAGCACGTCGTTGAAGGCGTGCGACTCGCCGCCGTGCTTGAAGCATTCGGCGCAGCGCGGGAGATTCGTGAAGTCGCGGCGCTCGAAGGCGGATTGCATCTCCGCCATGCGCGGGCTGTCCAGGATCTCCTGCAGCGTCTGCGTTTTCAGATCGCCGAGGATCTGGTCGCCGTGGGCGTCGTAGCAGCAGTGCGTGACGCGGCCGTCCGCGAAGATCACCACCCACGTGAAGAACGCGCCCTGCACGCAGCCGTAGAACTTTCCGTGCAGGTCCGTCTCCTCGTTCACGTCGAGGGCCTCGCAGGTCTTCTCGATGACGCGCGCGTTTTTGTACTGCCTCAGATCGAAGAGCTTCCTGAAATCGTCGACCGTCTCGTCCTGCGTGAGGCGCGAGCGCATCTTCTGGATCTCGATGCGCAGCGCATGACCCCTGGCCTGTGCGAGGAACCTGCGGGTGAGATCGACGAGGCGATCGAAGTCGCCGCCCGTGCGCAGCTGCGGATAGACGTCCGGCTGAATCGAGTCGACGCAGATACGGATGCGCTTCAGCGGCGTGTTCAGGAGCTTCGCGCCGATCTCCGGCGTCAGCACCAGCCCATTCGTCGACAGCGACGCCTCGGGGAAAAGGCGGATGGCGTCGTCGATGCGCGCGTAGAGGAGCGGCTCCCCCATCTCGTGCAGCCACTTCAGCTTCAGGCCGGCGCCGTGAATCTCCCGTTCGGCTTTTTCGACCAGCGGCCACTCCATGTCCTCGTACGGACGTCGCAGCACGGGAAGCGGGCACATGCCGCAGCGCAGGTTGCACTTGGAGGTGAGCTCGAGGCCGACCTTGATCCGTGAGGGGGAGAACTTCATTCGCCAGCAACCAAGCGCCGGAACAGCGCGCCGTATTCCTCCCAGGAGTACTTACGGGCCGCGTCCGCCGCGCGTCGCTCCAGCGCGTCACGATCGGCATGCGTGAAAAAGGCGTCGATGCGATTCGCCAGCGCGGCGTGGTCCTCGCTCGCAAAGATCCATTCCGCGTCGACGATCTCCGGGAGTCCGCCGGCATCCGACGCGATCACCGGCCGCGCGAAGTGAAAGGCCGTGAGTGCAACGCCGCTCTGCGCCTCGATGCGATACGGCGCGAGGACGACGTCGCACGCGGCAAAGTACGTGGCGATCTCCGCGTCGGGGATGTAGCGAAAGTCGAAGCGGACGTTGTCGAGTCCCTTGGCCAGCTCGCGATACTCATTCTCCGACTTCCACCACGCCTCCCCTGCCACGACCAGCGTCACGTTCGTTTTCAGGAGAGGCCACGCGCGGAGCGCGACATCGAGTCCCTTGAAGGGACGCACGTGGCCGAAGAAAAGCGCGACGTTGCCTTGCAGTCCGAGCTTCCTCCGTGCCTCGGCGCGCGAGGGGATCGCGCCGCCGAGCTCGTGGACGGGAAGGAATGTTTTGATGACGCGCGTGTCACCGACGCGTTTTCGCGCATCCGCGGCCTCGCTCTCCGCGTGCACGACCAGCACGTCGCCGCGGCGCAGCACGCGATTGGTCAGCCAGCGCTTCCACGCCGCGGGCTCCTTGTCGCCGATGTTGTGGCACTGCAGAATCACGCGCGTCCCTTTCGGCAGAAACGCGAGCAGCGTCAGATACGGCAACGCCCACACCCACACCCACCACACCAGGATCATCGCGTGCGGCCGCGCGCGCCGCAGCGTCAGCGCGGTGCGCAGCCACGTGAAGGGATTGATGATGTCGAGGAGAAACCGCGCGTCGAACGGCGTCAGCGTGGGATCGACGTCGTCGCCGCCCGGATAAAAGAACCTCGGGAACTGCCGCCTGAACGAGACCACGTCCGCGTCGAGCACTTCGGCCAGGCGCCTGGTGCAATAGGCGATGCCGGCGCGGTACGGAGGGACGGGGCCGATGACGACCGGTTGGCGGTTGTCCGGGCTCACGGTCGTCGTGCTCCCCCGCCAACCGCCAACCGCCAACCGCCAACCATCATGCGGCCGACAGGAAATTCACGACAGTGCTTTGCAGATACGCGCCCCAGGTCCGCCAGTCGAAGACCAGCGACGACGACATGAAGCACGAGTGCGTGCAGTGGCACTCCTTGGCGCGAATGGAACGCCGCTGCTCATCGGCCGCCTCGGAAAACCAGAGCTGGTCCCACGAGTAGTTCGTGTCGCGCACGTTGCCCACGGCGTCGCGCAGCTCGCACATGCGCACCTCGCCGCGCGCATCGAGCACGCCCGAGACCAGGCCCGCATGGCACGGCCGTACCTGCGTCTCCTGCTCCAGCACGGCCAGCTCCATCTGCCGCGAATAGATCTTCACGAATTTCAGGAAGCCGTCGTAGTTGCGGTAGCCGTTCCAGTACTGCTCGAGCTTCGGCAGCAGCGCGCGGTACTTTTCCGTGGTGATGGGCTGGATGTTCTT
>DATLBM010000488.1:0-5999 GCA_035526885.1 Thermoanaerobaculia bacterium
CCGATCTGCAGCTCTTTGTTGTATGCGACGCCCTCGGCGTCCAGCTCCAGCCGCAGCTCGCGGATGAGCGTCTTGACCTGACGCAGCTCCTGCACGCCGGAGACGAGCGGGAACATGATCTTGATCTTTCCGAACGCCGACGCGCGCAGCAGCGCGCGCAACTGCGTCTTGAACATGTCGCGGTGCTGCATGCACAGGCGCAGCGCGCGCAGTCCCAGGACGGGGTTGTCTTCCTTCGAGCCCATCACTTCGCGCGCGAGCTTCTTGCCGCCGAGGTCGAACGTGCGGATGACGCACCAGTTCGGCGCCGTGGCCTCGGCCAGCTGTCGATAGATGTTGAAGTGCTCTTCCTCGGTCGGCAGATCGGGACTGGTGGAGATGTAGAGGAACTCGGAGCGATAGAGGCCGATGCCTTCCGCGCCGAACTTGCGCGCGTCGTCGAGCTCTTCGACCAGCTCGATGTTGGCCTGCAGCGAGATCTTGTGATGATCGCGCGTCGTCGCGGGAAGGCCGCGATTCTCGAGGAGTTTCTGCTCGGCTTCCTCGTGGCGCGACTCGCGTCCCTGGTACTCGGTGATCATCGCCGGCGACGGGTTGACGACGATGGCGCCTTCGTAGCCGTCGACGATGACCAGCTCGTCGTTGTCGACGATCTTGGTCAAACGCGGCACTCCGATGACGGCGGGCATGAACAGGGACTTGGCGATGATCGATGTATGGGACGTGCGGCCGCCCACTTCGGTTGCGAAGCCGACGATGGGGCGGCGGTTGAAGTGGATCGTGTCCGAGGGCGTGAGGTCGTCGGCGAGGATGATGACGTCGTGCGTGATCTCGGAGAGATCGTGATGCGCGACGCCCTGCAGGTTCACGAGCACGCGCTCGGCGACGTCTTTGATGTCGGCCACGCGTTCCCGCAGATAGTCGTCGTCGAAGCTGTCGAAGCGCGCCTGCAGCTCTTCCTGCACCTCGGCCAGCGCCCACTCGGCATTGACCTGCTCGGTCTCGATCTTCTGCGCGACTTTGTCCGCGAATGACGCGTCGCCGACGATCATCGCGTGGGCCTCGAAGATCTGCGCGTACTCGTCGCCCATCGAGCGCGCCACTTTGAACTTCAGCTCCAGCAGCTCGTCCCGCGTCTTCTCCAGCGACTCCAGGAATCGCGTGACTTCGGACGGGACCTCCTCGTCACGGATGGGAACGCGGTAGACGGAGGCCACGCGCTTCTCGACGATCACGGCGCGACCGATGGCAATGCCGGGCGACACGCCGATCCCTTTGTACGTGCGGGTGTTCATTCCGGCCGGCATCGGCGGTCATTCTACTTCGTCGAACTTGCCGTCGATGAGCTTCTCGATCGCCTCGAGCGCGTCGCGCTCGTCCAGGCCGTCCGCTTTCACGTGCACGGTAGAGCCGCGGCCGGCGGCGAGAAGCAGGATGCCCAGGATGGACTTGCCGTCCACTTCCTCATCGCCTTTGCGGACCTTGATGTCCGCTTTGAAGCGCGCCGCCATGTGCACGAGCTTCGCGGCGGCGCGCGCGTGCAGTCCGAGCTTGTTCTTGATTTCGATGTCGCGTTCGATCATGCAGTGGCTCGCGCTATGCGGGAACTCCGGCGCGCTTCTCCGCGGTCAGGAGATCCGAGGCCACACGGATCGCCTTCGAGCCCTTCTCGCTGATGACGTGAGCGAGCGTGGAGACGTCTTTCGCATCCTGCTTGACCATGGCGAACTTCACGATCATGGGCAGGTTCACGCCGGTGACGATCTCGATGCGATTCTGCTCGAGGAACGAGAGGCTGATGTTGCTGGGCGTGCCGCCGAACATGTCGGTGAAGATGATGACGGCGCGGTCCTGTCCGATCCGGGACAGCGCGGCGGCGATTTTCTCGCGCGCCTCATCGACCGTGTCGCTCCATTCGAGCGGCACCGCCTCGATGCCCGCGACGTCGGCTTCGATCTGCCGTGCGGCGTTCAGCAGCTCGTGCGCGAGATTTCCGTGGGTAACGATCAATGCCCCGATCAATGGGCACCTCCAAAAAACGATGCGCATCCTACACGTTCATCGAGGGTTACGCACGCTGATATTGACACGCTCATATTTCTGGCGTTAATCTTCGCGCGCTACGTAATGATCTGACATAAGGAGACTCATGAACATGCGATACACACTCCACCAACGACCGGATCTCGCCGATCTGCAGACGCAACTCCACCGAATCTTCGAGCCATTTGCCCGCCTGGCCAACCGCGAGGACGAGGACCTGGTCAGCGGAGCTTGGGTGCCGGCGGTCGACGTCGCCGAGACGCAGGAGAAGATCCTCGTCCGCGCCGAAGTGCCGGGCATGAAGCAGGAAGACATCCAGATCGAGTTCGAGAACGGGCTGCTCACGCTCCGCGGCGAGCGCAAGCTCGAGAAGAGCGAAGGCATGACCTGGCACCGCGTCGAGCGCGTGTACGGAAACTTCAGCCGCTCGTTCACCCTCCCCCGCACCGTCGACCCGGAGCGCATCACAGCGAGCTATCGCGAAGGCGTCCTGGAGATCGAAGTGCCGAAGAAGGAAGAGGCCAAGCCGAAGAACATCCGCATCGCGGTGAAGTAATCGTGTTGGAGGACAGGCAATCCTGCCTGTCCTCTCTCAACGGACAGGCAGGATTGCCTCTCCTCCACGTCACCGCTTGTAGTCGCGATGGACGGTCTCGACCGAGTAGCCGGCGCGCTCGAGGTCTTCGCTCAGGCGCTGCGCGATGGCCACGGAGCGGTGCTTGCCGCCCGTGCAGCCGATGCCGATGGTGAGATAGCTCTTCATCTCTTTCGCGTACTGCGGCAGGACGTAGTCGACGAAGCTGTACAGGCGTCCATAAAAATCGTCGTACTCCGGCTGCGCTTTCAGATACTCGATCACTTCCGGATCGAGCCCTGTCTTCGGACGCAGCCCCGCCACGAAGTGGGGGTTCGGCAGAAAGCGCACGTCGAAGAGCAGGTCGAGGTTGTACGGCATGGAGTGCTTGAAGCCGAACGAGATGACGGTGACCAGCATCTGCGGCCGCTCCCCCGGCATGTCGAACCGCCGCATCACCTCGGCCTTCAGCTCGTGCACGGAGAACGCACTCGTGTCGAGGACCATGTCCGCGAGCGACTTCACTTCCGTCAGCGCCTGCCGCTCTTCCTGGATGGCGTCGAGCACGGGACGGTCCTTGGCCATCGGGTGCGGACGGCGCGTCTCGGAGTAGCGGCGCGCCAGCACTTCATCCGAGGCTTCGAGGAAGATGAGCATCGCGTTGGGGGCGCGCTTTTTCAGACGGTCGCGATAGAACGGCGGGAAGAGCGTCGCGAAATCGTGCGTGCGCACGTCAACGACGATGCCGACGCGGCTGGCCTTCTCATGCGACGTGACTTCATCGAGGTAGGGCTCGATCAGTTCAACCGGGAGGTTGTCGGTGCAGTAGAAGCCGAGATCTTCGAGCGTCGACTGCACGTAGCTCTTGCCGGAGCCGGACAGGCCGGTGATGACGACGAGGTATTCGGGTGCGGCTGTCATCTCGCTCATCGCTGCCGGCGCGTCCGATTCATCATGTCGGGCGAGAAGCGCGTGCGCGAGCTGATGCTGCGCATCTCGGAGCTGGCCATCTCCGAGGCGTTCGTGGGCGGAAGCGAATCGGTGGCCGCGCCCTGGCGCGCGATCTGTTCGTCGAGGCGGCGCGTGAACTCGCGCGCCGAATCGTAGCCCTGCAGTTTCATGAGGTGATTGCGCGCCGCGATCTCCACCAGAAGCGCGAGATTGCGTCCCGACGCCACCGGCAAGCGCACGTAGGGCTTGGTCACGCCGAGGAGCTCGTAGGTCTCGCCGCTGATGCCGAGGCGGTCGTACTCGGTGCCTTCCACCCACTTCTCCAGCTTGACCACGAGATCGATCGGCTTCACGTCGCGCGTCGAGGCCACGCCGAAGAGGTCCTTGATGTCGATGATGCCGATGCCGCGCAGCTCCATGTGATGGCGCAACAGATCGTTGGAGTAGCCGAGGAGCACGTCGTTGGGATGGCGCTTGATGACCACCAGGTCGTCGGCGATGAGCCGGTGTCCGTTGGACACGAGGTCGAGCGCGCATTCGCTCTTGCCGATGCCGCTGTCGCCGAGGAGCAGCACGCCGATGCCGTAGACGTCGAGCAGGCCGGAGTGCATCGTCAAACGCGGCGCCATCGTCTCCTCGAGCACGTACGTCGTGCGGGTGATGGTCGTCGAGGACATGGCCGGCGTCGAGAACAGCGGCACGCCGCGTTTCTCGCATTCGACGCGGAACTCGTCCAGCGGAATGATGCCCTTCGTCACGATGAAGCAGGAGATGTCGAGGCCGGCCACGTCGCGGATGCGCTTCTCGCGCAGGCGCGGCGGCAGGGACTGCAGGTATTTCGTTTCCGAGGCGCCGATGATCTGCACGCGCCAGGGCTTGATGTACTCGTAGTAGCCGGCAAAGGCGAGGCCGGGCTTCTGCACGCGCGGGCGGGCGATGGCGCGGTTCATCCCCTCGTCGCCCGTGACCAGCTTGAGGTGAAGGTCATCGAGCTCGCTGGACATCAGCGATTCGACGGTGGTCTCGATGAAATCTTCGTCGTTCACGTGCGGCAATGGTACAACGCGCACCGATGCGGAAAGCCGCCGTCATCATCGTGGCCGTGGCCTGGCTGGCATTGCTGGCGCTCACGCATTACGGAGCGCGCTCGCCGTACTCGTACGGCTGGGCGATGTTTCCGCTCGAGAACGAGAACTCGGTCTACATCAGCGGCGCGGTGGCCAACCCCGACTCCCTCTCCGCGCTCGACGTGATGCGCTTCTTCTACGACGCGCGCTACGTCGACTGGGGCAACGCGCCGAACCTCGACCTGCCGCTGCACGCGTTCGCCGTGGCCACGATTGCCGGCATCACGAGGAGCACGCTGGCCGGGAGCTATCTCGCCAACGTGCTCTTCTTCACGCTGGCCGTCATTGCGGGCGCGAACCTCGCCGACCGGTACGGCATGCGCCGCGGCCCCACCCTGGTCGCGCTGCTGACGGTGCTCTCGCTTCCCATCGTCCTCGATTACGTCGGCCAGCCGCTGCACTACGCCGTGGGCATGTGCGCCAGCTTTCTGATCGTGCTGTCCATGGTGGCGATGGAGAAGATCGGACCGGGGACCGCGGCGCTGGCGGTGTCGATCCTCCTGCTCAATTACGACCCGTACGTGTTTCTCGCCGCGCTGGTCACGTGGCTGGTGTTCGTGCGCCGCTTCGAGCGCTGGTGGCAGGTGCCACTGTTCGTCGTGCTGGCTCTCATCCCGAAAGTGCTCTGGAGACAATTCCTGAAGTGGGCCAGTCACGACAACATGGGCACGCGCCTGACGGACACGTTCATCCGGCCGGTCATCGCAGGCTGGAAGGAAATGCTGGCCGATCCCATCGGCAACTCGATGCAGCCCTTCGTGGCCTCGCACACGGGCGTGCACGTGGCGCTGCATCAGCTCATGGCGATGATCTACTGGCCGCTGATCGCGGTCTGCGTGTGGCTGCTGTTCCGGCTGCGGCCGCGGATCTCGCGGCCGTTCGTGCTCGTGGTCCTGCTGCCGGTGTTTTTCTTTCTCGAACAGATGGCCGCCGCGGCCTGGGACTGGGAGCTGAATCCGCGCCGTGCCATTCCGGCGGTGCTGGCCTTTGCGGTGGCGTGGTGCTTCTCGCTCGATCGGGTGTGGGATCAGCGCTGGTGGCGGTTCGGCGCGATCGCACTCTTCGTCATGAGCGCGGTGCTCGCGCTGTCGGACACGCTCCTGCACGAGCCCGTGATGGCGTATACGCGCATGGGACAGGCCATGCGCATCCAGCCGCAGGAGGCGCTGGTCAAGGAGAACATGCGCCTCTACCCCTACTCCATGCCGAAGCTCCTGCATGACGAGAAGCTGGAGTGGCGCGATCTCCCGAAAGCGCAGATCGCGCGCGGCGGGAACGCGCGCACGATCTACGTGCTCTCGCAG
>DATLBM010000489.1:0-13923 GCA_035526885.1 Thermoanaerobaculia bacterium
TAGATCTCGGTCATCGACGGGTCGTCGATCTTCGGGTCCTTCTGCGTGGCCAGGAAGATCTTCTTTTCGTTCGTGGCCAGCGTGGCCTCGAGAGCCATGATGGAGGCGCGGCGTCCGACGACGAACGGCGCCATCATGGACGGGAAAACGACCATGTCCCGCAGCGGCACGAGGGGCAGTTGCATGATGTTCGGTTCAGGAGTCGACATGTTCGAGACTGTTATACGCCGATTGATGGGGAAAAACTTCCACACCCCGGGATCGAGTGCTGAGTGCTGAGTGCTGAGTGCTGCAATGTGGCGCGCCACATTTGCCGCTGTCCCGGAAACGCGAAACGGGTCGCTCTCGCGACCCGTTTAACCGCCAACCGCCAACCGTCAACCCGCTTTTTTGTACAGCGTGATCGGCTGGGTGCGGTTGTCCACGACCTCGCGGGTGATCATGCACTCGGTGATCGAGTGCTCGCTGGGGATCGTGTACATGATGTCGAGCATCAGCTCTTCGATGATGATCTTCAGGCCGCGCGCGCCGACGTTGCGCTTGAGCGCCTCCTCGGCGATCGCCTCCAGCGCGTCGTCGGTGAACTTCAGCTCGACGTTCTCGAAGCCCATGATGGTCTGGTACTGGCGCACCAGCGAGTTCTTCGGCTCGCGGAGGATCTCGATCAGCGCGCCCTTGTCGAGCTCACTGAGCGTGGCCACCACCGGCAGGCGTCCCACGAACTCCGGGATCAGCCCGAACTTGATGAGGTCTTCCGGATGCGACTGCGCGAGCAGCTCGCCGGTCTTCTTCTCTTTCTTCGAGGCGATCTTCGCGCCGAAGCCCATCGACGTCTGCGACAGGCGCCGCTCGATCACGCCGTCCAGGCCGACGAACGCGCCGCCGCAGATGAAGAGGATGTTGGTGGTGTCGATCTGGATGAACTCCTGGTGCGGGTGCTTGCGGCCGCCCTGCGGCGGAACGTTCGCGACCGTGCCCTCGAGGATCTTCAGGAGCGCCTGCTGCACGCCCTCGCCGCTCACGTCGCGCGTGATGGAGGGGTTGTCGCCCTTGCGGCAGATCTTGTCGACTTCGTCGATGTAGACGATGCCGCGCTGGGTCTTTTCCTTGTCGTTGCCCGCGGCCTGGTAGAGCTTGAGGATGATGTTCTCGACGTCCTCGCCCACGTAGCCGGCCTCGGTCAGCGTCGTGGCGTCGACGATCGTGAACGGCACGCTCAGCATGCGCGCCAGCGTCTGCGCGAGCAGAGTCTTGCCCGTGCCGGTGGGACCGATCAGCAGGATGTTGGACTTCTGCAGCTCGACGTCCGCGCGCGTGTTGCGCTGCTGGTAATCGATGCGCTTGTAGTGGTTGTAGACGGCGACGGCCAGCTTCTTCTTGGCGCGCTCCTGGCCGATCACGTAGAGGTCGAGGAAGTCCTTGATCTCTTTCGGCTTCGGAAGATGCCCTGCACCTTCCAGCGCACCCGGCTCGTCCTTGCGGTCCTCCGCGATGATGTCCAGACAGATGTCGACGCACTCATCGCAGATGTAGACGGTGGGCCCGGCGATCAACTTCTTCACGTCACGCTGTGACTTGTTGCAGAAGCTGCAACGAAGGACGTCGCCGCTGTTCCCCTTCTTCGACATTGAATTGGGTCCTTTTTCTGAGCTCGCTCAAGAGTGCTCCTGAGCGCCGTGCAAGTCAACTGAAGCCCCGGTAGCGGCATTCCATGCCGCTTCCGGGGCGTTGCCGGTTGCTGGTTTTCCACCCGGCCGCACACCCGTTGCTTTGTGATTGGGCGCCAGATCCCACACGGCAACGGGTGTGCGGGTGGGCGGAAAACTGACAACCAGCAACCGAAGCGCGACGTCAGTCGCGTTTCGAGATCACCTGATCAACCAATCCGTATTCCTGCGCCGCCTTGGCCTCGAGAATGTAGTCGCGATCGGTGTCGCGCTCGATCTTCTCCAGCGACTGGCCGGTGTGATCCGCGAGGATCTCGTTCAGACGATGCCGCATGCGCAGGATGTCCTTGGCGTGGATGTCGATGTCCGAGGCCTGTCCGCCGAGACCCTGCAGCCAGGGCTGATGGATGAGGACGCGCGCGTTCGGCAACGCGTACCGCTTGCCCCGCGTGCCTGCCGCGAGCAGCACCGCCGCGAACGACGCGCACTGGCCGATGCAGATCGTGGCGATGTCCGGCTTCACGTACTTCATCGTGTCGTAGATGGCGAAGCCCGCGGTGATGGAGCCGCCCGGCGAGTTGATGTAGAGCGAGATGTCCTTCTCGGGGTTCTCGGCCTCGAGGAAGAGCATCTGCGCGATCACCAGGTTGGCGATGTTGTCGTCGATGGGCTGGCCGAGAAAGATGACGTTGTCCTTGAGCAGACGCGAGTAGATGTCGTACGCGCGCTCGCCGCGCGACGTCTGCTCGACAACCATTGGGATGAGCACCATTGAATCTCCTTCGCGCGCCATTCTAGTCGCGCGCCCTGGCCTCGCGCAGGACCAGCTCCAGCGCGCGGTCCTGCGCCATCGATGCGCGCAGCGCCTCGTATCCGCCGTCGTGCTTGAGGTGATGCTTGACGTCGGCGAACTCGCGGTCCTGCTGGCGCGCGGCCTGACGGATCTCGGCGTCTACTTCGACGTCGCTGATCTCGATGTTTTCCTTCCTGGCGATGGCCTCGAGGATCAGGCCGCGCTTCACGCGCTTGATGGCCTCGGGACGGAACTCCTCGCCGATGCGGCGCCAGTCCATCTGCGCGTCTTCGAGATTCACGCCCTGCGACGCCAGATAGCGCGCGTAGTTGTTGAGCGACTTGCCCAGCTCGTCCTCGACCAGCGTTTCGGGCACGTCGAAGGCGTGCGTGCCGAGGAGCTTGTCGCCGATTTGATTGCGCTTGAAGCGCTGCGCTTCGGCCTCGCGATGCCTGCGGATGTCCGCTTCGATGGTCTCGCGCATCTGCGCGATGGTGTCCCATCCGCCGACGGACTTCGCAAACTCGTCGTTGACCTCGGGCTTCTCCTGCACGCGGATCTCTTTCAGCGTGACGTCGTGATGCACGGTCTTGCCGCGCCACGCTTCCTGACTCGCGTTCTCGTCGTACAGGTGATCGAACGACGCCGTGTCGCCGGCTCGCTTGCCGCGCAGCGCTTCGTGCAGCTCGGGCAGCGGCGTCTCTTCGCCGAGCTTGAAGTGGCCGGAATCGCTCTTCGGCTCGATGTCTTCGCCGCTGGAGGCGATCTCGATGACGGCGAAGTCGCCGTCTTCGAGCGCGCGCTCGGTCTCCACGCGATAGGCGCTGGCCTGGTCGCGCAGACGCTCGATCATGGCGTCGACGTCGGTCTCGGAGACCTCGATCTTCGGCTCCTCGATCTCGAGACCGCGGTAGTCACTCAGCTCGATCACAGGCTTGACCTCGAAGCGCGCCTTGAACTTCATCGGCGCGCCTTCGATGAACGGATCGAGATGCTCGAGCTGCGGCTCGCCGACGGGCTCGAGTCCCTTCTCCTTCATCGCGTCGCGGAAGGTGGCGCCGAGAACGCGGCTCACGACTTCTTCCTGAATCTCCTTGGCGAAACGCGTGCGCACGACGGCCGCCGGAATCTTGCCGGGACGGAAACCGGGCACCTTGGCCTGGCGGCCGAACTCGTTCGTGACGCGGTCGGCCTCGCGGGAGAGCACGGCCGCGGGGATCTCCACTTCGACGGTCTTCTGGACGGGAGAGAGGTCTTCGAAATTCAGTACGGTCATGGTTCTCGCTTGCGCTCGAAAATTGAGAATTGCGAATTGAGAATTGAGACGAGAGAGGACCCCGCGGGGCTCATTCTCAATTCTCAATTCCCAATTCTCAATTCACCAACGCTCCGCGGCAGGCGGAGCGTTGGTGCGAAAGGTGGGACTCGAACCCACACGGCTTTGGGCCACTGGATCCTAAGTCCAGCGCGTCTGCCAATTCCGCCACTTTCGCATGAGAAACAAAGAGGGCGGGCTTTCCGGCCCGCCCTCGATTCTATATTCGGTTTGGTGCCCCCACTAGGACTCGAACCTAGAACCAACGGATTAAGAGTCCGCTGCTCTACCAATTGAGCTATGGAGGCTCAGGGGCTCCGTAACAAACGGAGGCGCACGGTATTTCCGATTTTCGGGCTTGTCAAGCGCCCGTTCCGGCGCGATTCAACCGGAAATATGCGTACGCCGCGGCAACCGCCAACCCGAGCCAGGACTAAGGACGCGAGAGAGATTTTCGCGGCCGGGCGCTCAACGCGCCCCCGCCGCCACCGCCCCATCCTCCAGCATCAACGCCGCGCGGCGCATGTAGCCCCATCCCGAGAACAGCGTCATGAGCATCGATGCGCGGAAGAGCATCTCCGTGAACGGCTTCAGCACCGGCGCGAACGCGTTCGTGGCGATGACCGCCGCCAGCGTCACCGCCTGCAGCACCGTCGAGATCTTCCCCCACACCGTCGGCGGGAAGCGCGTGATGTTGACGCGCGTGTACATGAGGTACGCGAACACCGCGATCAGGAAGTCGCGGATGAACACCGTGAACGTCAGCCACCCCGGCAGCTCGATCACCGGCAGTTTCGCCGCGAACGTGTAGTAGAGAAACCCGCACACCATGAGCGTCTTGTCCGCGGCCGGATCGAGGATCGCGCCCAGCCGCGAGCGCACGTCGAGGCGGCGCGCCAGCCAGCCGTCCAGAACGTCGGTGAGTGCGGCTCCCACGAAGATCACGAATGCCGCCACGTACATCCCCTTCATCGACGCGCCCAGGAAACAGGGCACGAGCAGGAGCCGGGCGATGGTCAGGAGATTGGGAAGGTGGCGCATTCGGAGCGATGAGTGATGAGAGATGAGCGATGAACGATGAGCGATGAACGATGAACGATGTGTGATCGATGATCGATGAGCGCTCCTGGTTCATCGCTCATCGCTCATCTCTCATCTCTCATCTCTCATCACTCATCTCTCATCGCTGATTCCTCACGAGGCCTCTTCGCGAAATTGATCCAGCGCCGTCTTCTTGAGGTAAATCGTCTTCCCTTCGGAGATCAGCAGCTCCTGGCGCATCAGGTCATGAATGAGGCGCGACACCGTCTCGCGCGACGTGCCGATCATGTTGGCCATGGCCTGATGCGTGGGGCGCGTCACCGCCACGTAGCCGTTGTCCAGCGGCTTGCCCTGGTCGCGCGCCAGATCGAGGAAGAAGCGCGCCAGGCGTCCGTAGACGTCCATCGTCGCCAGCGACTCGATCCTGCTCGACGCCGTGCGCAGACGCTTCGACAACTCCGCCAGCAGCTTGCGCGTGAGCGTGAAGTTCTCCTGCAGGATCTGCAGGAAGTCGTTGCGCCAGATGGTCACGATCTCCAGCGGATCGGTGGCTACCACCGTCGCCGAGCGCGGCTCGTCGTCGAGCAGCGCCATCTCGCCGAAGAAGTCCCCAGGCTTCAGCGTGGTGAGGATGATCTCCTTCCCCTCGGGCGAGATCATCGTGACCTTCACGTGTCCGTCGAGGATGAGGCAGAAGATGTCGCCGCTCTCGTCGGCGTAAAACACGACGTCGTCCTTCGCGTAGCGGCGCGTCTTCGCCACCGCGGCAATCGCGGCGAGCTCGCGCTCGTCCAGATCGGCGAAGAGAGGGAACTTCCGGAAGAAGGCCGGCAGCATGGAACGGCGGGATTGTAACCGGTCCTTCAAGAACCGTTTAGACTCTGCGCTCGGTGCCGATCAAACGGATCATCCCCGTGTCGTCGGGGAAAGGCGGCGTGGGCAAGACGACGTTCGCCATCAACTTCGCGCTGGCGCTCTCGCGTCATGGCCGCACCGTGCTCGTCGATCTCGACACCGGCACGTCCGCGATCCGCAACGCCATCGACACGCCGATCGACAAAGACCTCTATCACTTCTTCCGCAAGAACAGCCCGCTCTCGGAGTGCATCACGGCGCTCGATGACAAGCTCGATCCGGAGCGCCGCTACCGCGACTTCGGCTTCGTGGCGGGGCCGCTGCACCTCATCGACGAGATCACGAACTTCGGCGCGTCGCACAAGGCCAGGCTGATCGAAGCCATCAACACGCTGCCCGCCGACTACGTGATCCTGGACATGCGCGCCGGTCTCGACGCGAACGTGATCGACTTCCTCCCCTTCTCGAACTCGGGAGTGCTCGTGTTCACGCCGCATCTCCCGAGCGCCACGCTGGCGGCGTCGGACATCGTGAAGGCGATCCTGTTCCGCAAGCTGCGCCTGATCTTCCGCAAGGACTCGCCGTTCTTCGAGACGATTCCGGACAGCACGTTCTCGTTCAAGCTGATCAACGATCTGATCGACAGCGTCGAGGACGTGTACGACTCGTCGGTGCCGAACCTCGATGCGTTTGCAGATGATCTGGCGCAGAACCTCGGCGACCACCCGATCACGCGGACGGTGCAGACCACCATCGACGAGTTCCGCGTGCACTACGTGCTCAACCTCTTCAACGGCGTGGAGGACTCGTTCAACACCGCGGTGAAGCCGTTCCTGGACAACCTCACGCACAACGTCTCCGCACGCTGCGGCGTCACGAACCTCGGCTGGATCACGCGCAGCGACGCCATTCATCGCGCGAACTGCAACCGCGTCCCGGCCCTGTTGATGAAAGAGGAGAAGCGGAGGAAGAAGGCGGAGCCGCTGGACATCCGCGCCATGGTGGGGCTGGAGCCGCCGAAACGCAGGACGGGCTCGAGCCCGTCGGGACGGGCTGAAGCCCGTCCTACGTCCGATGACCCGCTGACGAGGCAGCTCGAAACGCTGAAGTCGATGTTCGAGCAGAAAAAAGACGACGACTACTACGCCAACTTCGAATACGTCACGCAGCGAACCCTGTTCAGCATGAAAACGCGCCGGGCCAGTGAGCTCGGCGA
Organism: Thermoanaerobaculia bacterium; assembly: GCA_035526885.1. Classification (GTDB taxonomy): domain Bacteria; phylum Acidobacteriota; class Thermoanaerobaculia; order Gp7-AA8; family Gp7-AA8; genus QHVT01. Next base: position 6,888 of record DATLBM010000489.1, read on the forward strand.
CGTCCGCGTCTACACTCCGCAGGAGATGCTCACTTCGCTCTTCGCGAAGTCGAACATCCCATCCACCATCGATTGGAGCGAACTCGAATGAAGCTGTGGTTGTCGGTGGCTCTCGCGGCCACGCTCTCTGCAAACGCGCAGGACCTCACCGCCGTCACGAAAATCCGCCAGGAAGGCTTCCGCAACTCCAAAGTCATGGACTACGCGGAAGCGCTCACGGACCGCATCGGCCCGCGCCTGACCGGCTCGCCGAACATGAAGAAAGCGAACGAGTGGACGCGCGACGAGCTCGCGAAGATGGGTCTCTCGAACGCGCACCTCGAGCCCTACAAATTCGGCCGCGGCTGGACCTCGGACTACTGCTTGGTGCGCATGCTCTCGCCCGACCTCGAGCAGCTCTACGCGCTGCCGATGGCCTGGTCTCCCGGCACGAACGGCGCGCTGCGCGGCAAGGTCACGAAGGTGAAGCTCGAGACCAAGGAAGACCTCGAGAAGAACAAAGGCAAGCTCGCCGGCGCGATCCTGATGATCGCCGACCCGAAGGAGATGAAGCCGCTCGACAAGCCGGCGCTGGAGCGCTACGACGAGAAACAGCTCGAAGAGCTCTCCGAGTACTCGATCCCCGCCGCGCGCGATGACGCCCGGCGCGGCGAGTTCGCGAAACGCCGCGAGTTCCGCAAGCTCCTCGCGCAGTTCGCGATGGACGAGAAAATCGCCGCGATCGTGACGCTGCCCAACGGCGAAGGCGGCATCTTCCGCGTGCAAGGCGGCGGCACCTGGACGGACACGGAACCGGTCGGCGTCCCCTCGGTCGGCCTCGCGCCCGAACAGTACGCACGCATCGCCCGCCTCGTCGACGACAAGCAGGACGTGGAACTGGAGATCGACGTCCGCGCGCGCTTCCTCGACGAAGATCTCAACGGCTACAACACCATCGCCGAGATCCCCGGCGGAGACAAGAAGAACGAAGTGGTGATGATGGGCGCCCATCTCGACTCGTGGCACACGGGCACGGGCGCCACGGACAACGCCGCGGGCTGCGTCGTGATGATGGAAGCCGCGCGCATCCTGAAGACCCTCGGCACGCCGAAGCGCACGATCCGCATCGCGCTCTGGTCGGGCGAAGAGCAGGGACTCCTCGGCTCGCGCGCCTACGTCGAACAGCACTTCGCCAAGCGCGGCACGCCGAAGGATCCGGAACAGGCCAAGCTGCCGGCCATGCTGCGCACGACGGACAAAGGGGAGCTGATCCCCCTGCCCGAGCACTCGAAGATCTCCGCGTACTACAACCTCGACAACGGCACGGGCAAGATTCGCGGCATGTGGGCGCAGGAGAACACGGCCTCCGTCCCGCTCTTCGAGCAGTGGCTCACGCCGCTCCACGACCTCGGCGCGACCACGGTCACGATGCGCACGACGGGCAGCACGGATCACGTGCCGTTCGACGACGTCGGCATCCCGGGCTTTCAGTTCCTCCAGGACAAGGTGGAGTACGACACGCGCACGCATCACACGCAGTGGGACACGTTCGAGCGCCTGCAGCGCGAAGATTTGATGCAGGCCGCGGTGGTCGTGGCGACGTTCGTGTGGGAGACCGCCAACCGCGCGGAGCTGATGCCGCGCAAGCCGCTGCCGAAGTAGCAGGACTTCCCAGGACCTATACGACCTAGAGGACGTATAGGTCCTAGAAGCCGAGGCGCGTGCGCGACACGGTCCAGGCGATGCGCAGCGTGTCTTTGAGAGGCTTGAAATGGCTCGTGCTGAGCCCATCGACGAAGCCGAGGTCGATGGGAATCGTCACGATTTGAAGTCCCCTCCGGCCCGCGCGGACGATCACTTCGCTCTCCAGGTCGAAGCCGTCCGCGCGGAGCTTCACCTCGCGCAGCAGTTTCGCCGAGTAAAAGCGGAAGCCGCTCTGCGAGTCGGGGATGCGCACGCCCGCGCACTTCGAGATGCACCACGCGGAGAAGCGGTTCGCGTTGCGGCGTCGCGGAAGCATGTGCTGGAAGAGATGCGCGCGGCCGCCAATGATCAGGTCGCCGCTCGCGGCGAGGAACTTCGGAATCTCGGATGGCAGATGCTGCCCGTCCGCGTCGAGCGTGATCACGCCGTCGTATCCGTTCTCCAGCGCCCACGCGAATCCGCTCTTGAGCGCCGCGCCTTTGCCGCGATTGACTTCATGACGCAGCACGATCGCGCCGCCCGCGCGCGCGACGTCACCCGTGCGATCGGACGAGCCGTCGTCGATGACGATCACGGGCTCGATCTGCCTGCGCGTCTCCTCGAGCACGGGCGGCAACGTGCGCTCCGCGTTCAGCGCCGGGATGAGCGCGGCCACCCTCACGCCGCACCCCGGCTCACGACCGCGCACACGATGCCGCCTCCGGCGGAGAGCGAGTTCACGAGGACATTGTCGTAGCGTCCCTCGTCGATTGCGACCAGCGCGGCGACGAGCGGCAAAGCACCGCCGGCCGCGTACTCGCCGAAGACGTGTTTCGTCTCCACGGTCTCGATGCCGCCGAAGAGCTGCGCGATCGCGCGCCGCTCCAGCTCATCGCCGCGACGCGAGCCGTTCGCGGACGCGAACACGGCGTCGACTTTGTCGACATCGGCATCACTCATGGCCGCCTGCATCGCCGTCACGACGCTGTTCGCGTCCATGCCCCAGTCGGAGATCGGCGCGGTGGTATCGCGCGCGATGCCGAATCCGGACAGCCATCCGTACGGCCGGCGCGCACCCGCGCCGGCGACGAGCATGGCGCTGCCTTCGCCCAGGGTGATGCCGGACGATCCGTCGTGGGCAAGGGCGCCGATGCGATCGAGGACGCTGAAGAGCATCTCGTTCGCCTCCTCCACGCCGCCGATCACCGCCGAGGCCGCGCTGCCCTTCACGAGCTGCGTGCACGCATACATCGCCGCCGCCAACGCCGACGACTCGCGCTGCGTGATGGTCACGTTGAAGCCGCGCAGTCCCCACTCGATGGCGATGTGACTGCCGGGCGCGTTCGCGACGGATTCCGCGAAGAGCTGCGGCGGCGCGAGCGACGCGCCTTTCTCGACGTACTCCTGCATGTACTCGACGGACGTCTGCACGGGACCGAACGCGGTCCCGATGGCGACACCCGTGTCATTCGGCAACGTCGCCTGTGCGTCTTCGATGGCCAGCTTCGCCGCCGCCACGGCCAGTCGCGACAACCCGTTCATGCGTCGCATCTTCATCGGAGCAATGAAGTCGCGCGGTTTGAAATCGCGCACCAGCGCCGCGGTGTGCGCGGAGAGCCCGCTCGTGTCGAAGCGATCGACCTCGCCGACCGCGGTCTTTCCTGAAGCGAGCAACTCCTGAAAGGCGGAGATGCCGATCGCCCCGGGAGCAATCACGCCAATGCCGGTAATGGGGACGCGGGTCACGCGGCGCGCGTTATAGCACGCGCGCCGCGTCACGGTCGCTACGGCTTCAGCGCCAGCGTCTTCGCGCCGACGACCGTGCCATCCGCCAGGAGCGCTCGTACCTTGACGGGCGTGTCCGCGAACAGGTTCTTCAGCGCGATGACGTAGTTCCCCTGCGCAACGACCTCGATCCCGTTCCCGGTAACCGGCGCGGCAGGCGTCACTGTGGCGATGGTGCCGCCGTCGATCTCCACGAAAACGACCGGCGTCGGTTTCGACTTGTCCGAAGAGAAGGCGACGGCGAACTCACCGCCGCCGGTAGCCAGGCGAATGGTATCGGTGGTGATGGCCATCGTCGTCGGCTTCGGCGGCGTCACCGGATCGATGGGCCGGTAGGTCACGCGCGTGGCGGGCATGATCTCCGTCGTGGTCTGCACGCCTCGCGCTCCGCTCACGATTTTGGACGCGGTGAATTTCGCCTGAACGCCCGTCTTCGTACCGAGACGCGCTTCCACGGAAGGAAACGTGAACGTCGCGCGATGACGATCGGAGCTGATGCTCACGCCGGCATCGTCCAGGAAGACGACGTTGCCGGCGGCGTCGTTGAGCTCGAGCCGTGCATGCAGCCCGTCATCCGACAGGTTCCGCGCGCCGTTGACGACGACGGTCGTCTTCTTGCTGTCGTCGAAGAGCGTGACCTCCTGAGCAGCGAAGAAGCGGTCGATGCGCTCGGGGAGCTGGAATTTGCCGTAGCTGCGGCCCGAGATATGACTCAACCGGACGAGGTCGTGCCAAAGCATGTTCCGGACGGCAGCGTCACGCAGGTCGACCGTCGTCGAAGTCAGGCCGTTCGCCGCCGCTCCGAACTTCGTGTACTCACCCTGCTCCGCGAGCAGGAGTAATTGCGCAACGTGGCCGGCGGCGGTTGACGGCGAGGTCGTCGAGAGATTCCAGTTCTTCACGAGATCGGCCACGGCACGGTCACGTTGTGCGGCATATGCCGTCGGCACGTCGCGGCCGCGCACCGCATCGCGGAATTTGCTGTACGCGGTGAACGTGAGATCGGAACACGGCGTCACGTTCTGAAGGGACCCGAATTGGGCCGGCGACCATGTGGGCCTCTTCTCGATGGTCGATCGGGACAGGCCGGCCGTTGTCGGCACGAGAGCCAGCAGCGTCACGTTGTAAGTCCGGGCCACCATTTCAAACTGGTTGTTCGCGTTGGACGCACCGAGCCGGGCGAGAATGGTGTTATTGCCGAGGCGCGAGATCGTCGTCAGACCGTTCAGACCCTGTCCGACGCTGCGATCGCGATCGATGGCCTGTGCACGCAGACCGAGTGAGGCTGCAAAGTTCGCGAAAAAGCCGCTCCCGCCGCCCGAAGCGTCGATATTGCGCTCGTTGGCCGAGCTATTCAGCGACGACTCGAGATTGTCGGTCACGAAAAGCGGAATGACTTCGACGGCACGCTCGCAGGCATTCGCTCCGATTGCATCCTGCAATTGCGAAGCAATCGTATCGAGAGAGATTCCTCGATACGCCTCGTAAGTTTTCAACTCCGCGGCGTCGTGCTGGAAATCCGGCTTATCGCTCGAGAAGAACGAGATCGTGGTGTAAACGTCGTACGGCTCCCGTCGCGCAGAGGGATTGACGGTGACGAGCAGACGAACGACGTAGGGAATGCTGTCGCGCGTGACCGCCGCGTCGCGCACGTAGCGGTTGAAGAGCGCGATCTCCTGAATGAGGGCCGCTGCCGCACGATAACGGAGCGACTGATCGAGTTGCACGCTGTTGCCGGCAATCACCGCCGGCGCGGTATTGGTCAACGCTTTCGCCGCCGGCTTCGCTCCAACCGTCGACAGATCGGGCGGATCCGTCTTTTCCGTCGACGTCTCCTTCGTCACCTCGCCTTTGTCGATCGTTCGCTCGGAGGTAACGGTGCGCTTTTGTCCCGCAATGTTCAGCTCCGCCAGCAAAGCACGCAGCCGTTCCATCTCACTGACCTGCGTCTGCGAGATCGCATCGAGCGCATCCTCGGACGACAAATCGAAATGCGGCTGCAATTCGTCGGTGTACTCGTCATCGAATCGCGCGATCGATTGCACCGCGACATGGACCGTCCCGGCTTCCTCCTGCGTGCTGAACCGCTTCATCGGCGCGCGCAACGAGCAGCCGCTGAGTGCGAACACAACCAGCAGGCTGAGGGCAGTGAATTTCCGCTCACGCTGTGACATCGACCATCTCCTTCCGTATGGAAGAAGAGAGGGACGCGGAGCGCGGAATCCTGTTTGAAGCGCCGCGCTACGCGCGCCGGAACAGCAGCGACACGTTGCTGCCGCCGAAGCCGAACGTGTTCGAGAGCACGTTGGACATCTTCATCGGACGGGGGGTGTGGGGGATGTAGTCGAGGGGGCATTCGGGGGCGTTCTCGCGCAGGCGCAGCGTGGGCGGCGCGATCTGGTGTTGCAGCGCGAGCACCGTCACCACCGCCTCCACCGCGCCGGAGGCGCCGAGCGTGTGGCCGAAGTAGGACTTGCTGGACGATGCGGGGACGGCGGTGCCGAAGGCGGCCATGAGTGCACGGGTTTCGGCTGCGTCGTTGAGAGTCGTGCCCGTGCCGTGCGCGTTCACGTAGTCGACCGACGCCGGCTCCGTCTGTCCTTCCGCGAGCGCGCGGCGCATCGCCGCTTCGGCGCCGCGTCCGTCTTCCGCGGGCGCCGTCGGATGATGCGCGTCGCACGACGCGCCATAGCCGGCGAGCTCGGCGAGGATGGTCGCGCCGCGCGCAACGGCGTCGTCCCATCGCTCGAGCACCAGGTAGCCCGCGCCTTCGCCGAGGGTGATGCCTTTGCGCGTGGCGCCGAAGGGAGAGCACGGCTCCGGATCGACGGCCTGCAGCACGTTGAAGCCCGAGTACGTGAGGCGGCACAACGCGTCGCTGCCGCCGGCAATGGCCACGTCCGCGTGATGCGAGCGGAGATAGTCCATGGCCATGCCGATGGCTGCGCCCGCAGATGCGCACGCGGTGGCGTTCGAGATCACGCCGCCGCCGAGGTGGAACGTCTGCGCCACGGCATCGGACGGACCGGAAGTGGGCTGCTGCAGCACGCGCGATGCGGGCGCGCGGCGCCGCCCGCGCACGAGGCGGCGGAAGTAGTAATCCTCCCCTTCCAGCAATCCGCCCGTGGACGTGCCCGTCGAGACGACGGCACGCGCGAGCGGAATGTCTCCGGCCTGCTCGATCGCTTCCTTCGCCGCGAGCACTGCCAGCAGATCCGTGCGCGAGAGACGCTTCGCGCGCGGCAGCTCGGCCGAAGTCTCGGCCGCGAGGTCGGTGGGAAACGTCTCGCCGGGAAAGCGCGTCAGCTTCCCGATCCCCGCCCGCGACTCCACGATCGACTCCCAGACCTCGGACTTGTTTCGTCCGATCGAGCAGACGATGCCCGCGCCGGTGACTGCGATTCGCGTGGAGAGATCAGGGCTGCGCATTGGCGCTGAGATAGAACCGGCCCTTCAGGACTTCTACTCCATCGACTCTTCCGCTTCCGCTGAAGCGAAACGTGCCGCCGAACTCCGCCTCCAGCGTCACGATGCAGTCGACGACGTCGCCGGTTTGCAACTCGCGCGTGAGCTCGCAGCGATCGATGCC
>DATLBM010000490.1:0-7796 GCA_035526885.1 Thermoanaerobaculia bacterium
CGACAACGCCGCCGAAAAACAACGCCGCGACGCAGCCGCAGACCTCCAACACGGCCACCGCGCCGCCGAAGACCACCAGCACACCGGCAACGACGCAGCCGCCGTCCAAGCCACAACCGCAGCCGGCGAAGCCGGCGGTACAGCCGCAGCCGCAGAAACCCGTCGACGTCACGGCCACGCTCAACGCCGCCGACAGCGCGCTCGCGAAGTCGAACATCACCGACGCGCGCCGCCTGTACCGTGAAGTGCTCGCGGTCTCCGGACTCGATCACGCGGCGTCGATTCGGCTGGCCGAGGGTTTCTACCGGTCGCGCGATTTCGCGAATGCGCTGGCGGCGTTCGAGCGCGCGGGCACGCTGCGCTCCGGCGAAGAGCCGTATCGCTACTACATCGCGGTGGCCGCGTACGAGAGCGGGCAGCACGATCGCGCGCGCCGCGAGCTGGCCGCCGCGCTGCCGTTCATCGAGCTCACTCCCGACGTGCAGCGCTATCGCGCGAAGATCGAAGCAGCGCGCTAAAACTTCGCCCGGCACCTCTACGTACAATCCTCCACGGTAATGGCGCGCCTCCGCGACTGGGTCGACCTCGGCAAATCCACGTTCACGTCGCTCAACAGCGACGACATGACCAACCTCTATTCGCTGGAGTGGCCGGAGACGCAGAAGATCCTCACCGCGGAGCATCGCCAGGCCATCGAGCAGGACCGCAGGCGCTTCCGGCGCTGGCTGCGCACGGTCAGCGCGATCTTCTACGGACTGGCCAAGAAGCTCGCGCCGCACCGGCGCATCCTCTTCGCCTTCGCGTTCTTCGCCTTCTTCATCTGTCTCGGCAGCGCAGCCACGCACACCGCGCGCAACCAGGTCATGGTGTACGGCGAGATCGCGGGCGCGTTCATGCTCATGGTCGTGCTGCTGGCCATGGAGCTGATCGACAAGGTGAAGTTCCGCGACGAGCTGCAACTCGCGCGCGACCTGCAGGCATCCCTGATTCCGCACGAGATGCCGCGGCTCGCGCAGTGGGACATCGCGGCCTTCAACCGCATTGCGAACACGGTGGGCGGCGACATCTACGATTTCGTTCCGCTGCCCGACGGCCGCGTGGCCGTGCTCTTCGGCGATGCGTCGGGACACGGCATGGCCGCGGGACTGGTGATGGCCGTCGCGCACGCGGCGTTCCGCACGCAGCTCGAGATGGATCCCACGCCCGAAGCGATCGCGGCGTCGATGAACCGCATCCTCTGCCGCACCGGCGGACCGCGATCGTTCTTCGCGTTCTGCTACTTCCTGTTCGCGGACGACGGAACGTTTCAGGCGACGGTGGCCGGCCATCCGCCGATCCTCAAGATCGACAACGCCGGCAAGATCGTCGAGCGCATCGGGCGCGGCGCGTATCCGCTCGGCGTCAAGCCATCGCTGCAGTGGGATGTCGTGGATGGCGTGCTCGAACCGGGCGAGCGCCTGCTGCTCCATTCGGATGGACTGACGGAATCGCGCAACCTCACCGATCACGAATTCGGCGACGCGTACGTCGAAGCCGTCCTGAGCTGGCATCCGGAGTACGGCGCGCAGGCCATGCTGGACACGCTCCTCGGCGAATGGCGCGGCTTCATGGGCCGCGCCGTGCCGGATGATGACGTGTCAGTGGCGGTGATCCGGCGCTGCGTAACGTAGGGCGGGCTTCAGCCCGCCCCGGGACGGGCTGAAGCCCGTCCTACGTCGAACACCTCCAGCGCCAGATCCACGCGTCCCAGCGGCGCCGACACCTGCACGCCCGCCACCCGCCCGCGTACGCGCTCCAGCGTCTCGCGCGCGATGGCCACGCCCTCGCGCAGCGCGTGCTCCTTGCTCTTCTCGCTGGCGATGCGCATGCGCTCCATGACCTCGTCGGGCACGGACACGCCGGGCACTTCGTTGTTCATGAACTGCGCGTTGCGATAGGACAGCAGCGGCCAGATGCCCGCGACGATGGGCAGCTTCAGATCCTCGATGCGTCCGAGGAAATGCTCGAGCTGGCGCACGTCGAAGACGGGTTGCGTGATCGCGTACTCCGCGCCCGCTTTTACTTTCCACTCCAGGCGGCGCAGCTCGTACTCGAGATCGAGATGGCCGGGATTCACGCCCACGCCGATCGTGAACGCGGTGGCCTCGCCGAACGGATTGCTGCCGAGGTCGAGGCCGCGGTTCATCAGCGCGACCATGTTCGTCAGTCCGATCGAGTCGATGTCGAACACGGCCGTCGCCTCCGGGTACGGTCCCATCTTCGGCGGATCGCCGGTGATGAGCAGGAGGTTGTGCAGTCCGAGCGCGGCGCAGCCGAGGAGATCGGAATGCATGCCCAGGAGATTGCGGTCGCGGCAGCAGTAGTGGAGGACCGCTTCGATGCCGACGCGCTGCTGCAGCAGCAACGCCACCGCGATCGCGCCCATGCGGTTCTGCGCGCGCGGACCGTCGGGAACGTTCACGCCGTCCACACCCGCGGCCTTGATCAGCTGCACCGACTTGATCATGGCCTCGGCATTGGGACCCTTCGGCGGAACGATCTCGATCGTGGTCACGAACTCGCCGCCGGCGAGCTTGCGGCCCCAGTTCGAGCGCGTGGCCATCGGCGTCGGCTCCACACCGGCGCCTTTGTCGTTCGCGGGCTTCTCGACGACGACGAATGAGCGGCGCGGCGACAGCGGGCGCACCGCGTCGCGCATCATCTTGATGTGCTCCGGCATCGTGCCGCAGCAGCCGCCGATGAACTTCACGCCCTTGTGAATGAGGCGCTTGGCGTATTTCGAAAAATACTCGGGCGAGGCCATGTACATCTGGCGGCCGTTGACGTCTCGCGGCAGGCCGGCGTTGGGCTGACAGGAGATCTTCTTCGCCGTGACCGATGCGATCTCCTCGATGGCGTCGAGCATGAGATCGGGACCGACCGAGCAGTTGACGCCGATGACGTCCGCGCCGGCGCGATCGAGTCTCTGCGCGAAAGTCCTGGGAACGTCGCCGAAGATCGTGCGGCCGTCGGTGCCGATGGTCATCTGCGCGATCACGGGCAGCGAGCAGACGTCGCGGATCGCGGCCAGGGCCTGTTCGAGCTCGTCGATGTTCGAGAAGGTTTCGCAGACGAAGAGATCGACGCCGGCGTCGTTGAGCGCGGAGGCCTGCTCGCGGAAGAATTCGCGCGCCTCGTCGAGCGCGGTCGGTCCGTACGGCTCGATGCGGATGCCCAACGGTCCGATGGCGCCGGCCACGTACACGCGGTCGCCGGCGGCTTTGCGGGCGATCTCGGCGGCGCGCATGTTGATGTCGCGCAGCTCGTCCTCGATGCCGAAGCCGCGCAGCTTGACGCGGTTCGCGCCGTAGGTGTTGGTCTCGAGGATCTCCGCGCCGGCCTTGACGTACTGCTTGTGCACCTCCAGCACGATCTCCGGATTGCGGACATTGAGCTCGTCGTAGCACTTGTTGATGAAGACGCCCTTCGAATAGAGCATCGTTCCCATCGCGCCGTCGAAGAGATAGACGTGATCGTCTGCGATTGCCTGAATGAAATCCATGTTTTGCCAAGTCAATGTATCCTGCTTTCCGGTCCATTCCCATGAAGGTCTTCGCACTCCTCCTCTCTCTGGCCATTCCCGCGTCCGCACAGGAGCTCGTCCGCGCGATCGAGCTGCCGCGCGCGACGATGCGCGAGCTCGCGGCGATTCCGATGCGCGAGCAGCCGCGCGTGATCGAGCAGCGCTGGCTGCCGCCGTTCGCGAGCGCACGCGTCCTCGACTCGTTCGGCGAGAGCGTCGTCGTTGCGACGAACGCGAACGGCGCCGCGCCGCCGCCCGCGACGGTCTTCTCGGCCGACACGTCGCAGGAGCTCTCGCCGGCCGATGCCAGCGGCGCGGTGGGACCGCAGCACGTGGTGGGCGCGAGCAATGCCGGCATCGTCGTGCAGACCCGTGCCGGCGCTGCGGTCGCTCGCGTGACGCTCTCGCAGTTCTGGTTCAGCAGCGCCCGCGCGGCCACGTACTACGACCCGCGCGTGATCTACGACGCCCAGTACGACCGCTGGGTGGTGATGTCGATCTTCGACGAGAAAGCGGTGATGCTCGCGATCTCGGAGAGCGGCGATCCGGCCGGCGCATGGCGGCGCTATCAAATCAACGAGTACGGCGCCGACTACGCGCAGCTCGTCCTCGCCGGCGACAGCATCGTGGCCGGCACGACGTACTGGGAGACGCTCCGCAGCTACTTTTTCCTCATCTCGCGCGCGACGGCGTATTCGAATCCCGCCACGCTCACGGCGACGCGAGTCGACTCCGGGATTTCCAACGCCACGCCTGTGGAGAGCGCGACGCAGAAGTGGATGGTCGAGGCGAACTCGCGTGACATTTCGTGGAGACCGCTCGACGCCAGCACGCCGTGGCGCACGCTGGCCGCGCCGGCCGGCCTCGGCTCTCCGTACGAGGCGGCGCTGCCGCAGGCGGGCCGCACGCTCGATGCGGGGTATGGCCTCGCGGAAACCGCGGTCGAGCGCGACGGCCGCATCTACATCGTGGCGGATCGCGTCCTCTACCCGTCGGCGCAACACATCGTCCAATGGTGCCGGCTCGATCCTGTCGCCGGTGTCGCGACGTGGGGCACGATCGTGGATCCCGATCCGAACGTGTCGTACGGATATCCATCGCTCGCCATCAACAAGTCGGGCGCAATGCTGATCGGCTTCGGCATCTTCTCAAAGACGACCTATCCCTCCTCCGGCTACGTGTACCGCGACGTCGTCGGCAACTGGAGTCAGGTCGCGCGCATGGTCACGGGCGACTCTGCGTTCAAGTACAACGATCGCTGGGGCGACTACACGAGCACGATCGTCGATCCCGCCGACGCTTCGACGTTCTGGACGCTGCAGATGCACACGCGCGCCGGCACGTGGGAGACGTCGTGGGGGCGCGTGAGTCCGCCGGGATCATCGAAGCGCAGGACGGCGCGGCACTAGTCGTCGCCGAACACGCGCTTCATCCTGTCGAAGAACCCTTCCACTTCCTGGCGGTTGCGATCGGCTTCGTTCGCCCACCGCCGGAACTTCTCGAACGTGATCGCGGGCGGCTCGTCGAAGTGCTCTTCGTCGAACAGCACGCGGCGCAGCACGCGCCCGAACACGCCGCGCGGACACGTACGCGTGGGCGCGGTGCCGTCGAGAAACACTTCCTTGATCGGCCCGGGACAGCCGTCCGCCCACAGCATCCCCGTCTCCGGATCGATGTTGCGGAACGTCACGCCCGCGGGGGGCTTCGGCTGCGACGGGATGTGCGGCGTCTCGCGCATGTACGCGCCCCAGATCGGAATGGCCGCCTCGGATGACGACAAGCGCAGCGGCGCGCCGTGATCGAATCCCACCCACACCGACGTCACGACGTCCGCGGTGTAGCCGACGAACCACGCGTCGCGATAATCGTTCGTCGTGCCCGTTTTTCCGGCCACGTACGACAGCCCGTAACTCTTCAACCGCGTGGCGGTGCCGCGACGCACGACGCCGCGCAGCAGCGTGTGAATGACGTACGAAGAGTCGGCGTCGACGACGCGCTTCTTCTCCAGCTTCCGCTCGAACAAAACCTTGCCGCGGCGATCGTTCACGCGGCGCAGGAGAAACGGCTCGACGCGCTCGCCGAGGTTCGGGAAGGCCGTGTACGCGGCGGTGAGGTCGTGCATCGACACTTCGCCGACGCCGAGGGGCATCGCCGGCACGGCCTCGATGTGATCGATGCCGAGGTCTTTGGCGACGCGCACGACGCGCTTCGGACCAATGTCGTTCGTGAGTCGCACCGTGGGCACGTTCAGCGAGCGCTCGAACGCCTCGCGCAGCGTCACGCGTCCGCGGAAGTTCTCGTCGTAGTTCTGCGGTTCCCAAATCTCGTTGTCCGAGAGCTGCACTTTCACCGGCGCGTCCAGCAGCAGCGATGCGGTGGTCGCCTTCTTCGATCGAATGGCGGCGAGATAGGCGAAGGTTTTGAACGCGGAGCCGGGCTGCCGTCGCATCTGCGACGTACGGTCGAACGGCGAGCGCTGGAAATCGGTGCCGCCGACGAGCGCGCGCACGCCGCCGGTGCGCGGATCGACGGAGAGAATGGCCACCTGCAGCGGATCCTGGCGCGACTGGCTGCGAATCCACGCGTAGCGCGCCTGCAATCGCGCGGCGCCGTTGCGCGCGGCGGCTTCGGCGGCGCGCTGCGCGCGCGGATCGAGCTCGCACACGACCGTCGCCCCGCCGCTCATCAACGGCTTGGTGCCCACTTCCTTCAGCACCTCGTTGCGCAGCGCGCGGAGGTAGAACGGATACGGCGTCTCCGGCAGCGAGCCGCCCACGATGTCGACGTCGTGTGCTTTCGCTTCATTGAACTGCGCGTCGTTGATCCAGTGCTCTTCGTGCATTACCGCGAGCACCAGATCGCGGCGGCGGCGCGCGACCTCGGGATTCTTCTGGTTCGGCGCACGGATCATGGCCGCGAGCAGCGCGGCCTCGTCGACGCGCAACTGTCGCGGCACTTTGTCGAAGTAGAGACGCGAGGCCTCGTCGATGCCGAGGATCGGCGAGCCGGCGTGATGGCCGAGGTAGACGTCGTTGAGGTAGAGCTCGAGGATCTCCTGTTTCGTCAGACGCAAATCGAGCAGCACGGCCAGCACGATCTCCGTGATCTTGCGGCGCCACGTGCGCTCGTTCGAGAGAAAGCGCTGTTTCACGATCTGCTGAGGAATGGTCGACCCGCCCTCGGCGATCCCGCCCGCGCGCACGTTGCGCATCAGCGCGCGCGCCATGCCGATGGGATCGATGCCGACGTGCCAGCGGAAGCGCACGTCTTCGGCGGCGATGAACGCGTCGGCCACGTGCTTCGGAATCCTGTCGATGTACACCGGCGGCGTGACGCGCCAGTCGGTGCCGTAGACGCGCACGACCTCGACGGATTTGCCGCCGGCGGCGGAGTAGATCGTCGTCGGCTCGCGCCAGCTCTTCGTCTTCAGCTCGTGCGTGATGCGGCGGTTGAGCCAGAAAAAGTAGAACGACGAGAACCACAGCACGATGAAGATCGCGACGGCGGGAACCAGCAACACGCGATAGAGCAGTGCACGTCGTGACAATCGTGGCATGTTCGTCTACATTGTTTTTCGTGCAACTGCTGCACCGGGTTGCATGAGCAGCAACGGACTCCAACGGAAAGTACGGCTCCCCAAATCCGAAACTTTTGACAAGGAGAACACCACATGGCTGCGAAAAAGCAGGCCGCCAAAAAGGGCGGTAAGAAGGGCGGCGCGAAGAAGGGCGGCGCCTCCTCGAAGAAGTCTTCCGCTTCGAAGAAGAGCGCGAAGTCGTCGAAGAAAGCTCCCGCCAGAAAAGCTGCTTCGAAGAAGGGCGGCGCCAAGAAGGGCGCAGCCAAAAAGGGCGGCGCCAAAAAGGCGATGACGTCCGCGAAGCGCTCCCTGGCCGGCTACACGGGCGGCAAATCGTCCGGTGGCGGCAAGAAGGGCGGAGCGAAAAAAGGCGCAGCGAAGAAGGGCGGTACCGCAAAGCGCGGCGGTGGCAGCAGCGGCCGCACGGCGAGTGCGAAGAAGGCCTCTTCCGCGAAGAAAGCACCCGCGAAGAACGCTCCGGCCAGGCGCACCGCGCCGAAGCGCAAGACCGTTCGTCGCGTGGCAGCGGCGGTCGGCGCGGTCACCGGCGCGGCTGTCGGCGCGGCCGCCGCGAACGCGATCGCGGACAACGTCGCGGCCAACGACACGACCACGTCGGGCTACAACGGCGACATGGGCGGCAACGAGAGCTAGACG
>DATLBM010000491.1:0-7739 GCA_035526885.1 Thermoanaerobaculia bacterium
GGCGCGTTCTTCGCGGCGAACGTGCGGTTGAACGAGCGCACCGATCCGAGCAGGCCGGGATTGAGGAACTCGAACAGCGACCAGAGCTCGCCGAGGTGGTTTTCGATGGGAGTGCCGCTCAGCGCGAGGCGATGGTTGCCGCGCAGCAGACGACTCGCTTTCGCGACCTGGCTCGACGCGTTCTTGATGGCCTGCGCCTCGTCGAGAATCACGTACTCGAACTCCGTCTCCGCGAGACGCGTGACGTCGAGGCGCATCGTTGCGTACGTCGTCAGCACGAGATCCGCGTCTTCGAAAACGTTGCGGTCGCGATCCGTGCCGTGATGTTCGAGCACGCGCAGGTGCGGCGCGAACTTGCGCACTTCCGAAGCCCAGTTGAACAGCAGCGATCGCGGCGCGACGACCAGCGAGGGACGCGTCGATGCAACGTCGGCGAGCAGCGCCAGCGTCTGCACGGTCTTGCCGAGACCCATGTCGTCCGCGAGCACGCCGCCCAGGCCTGTGTCGCGCAGGAAATGCAGCCATCCGAGGCCGGCGCGCTGGTACTCGCGCAGCGTCGTCTTCAGCGATTCCGGCTCCTGCCGCGACTCGGGCGTCGTGAACGCCAGACGCTTGCGCAGATCCTCGAAGTGCAGGTCCGCGGTTTTCGCGTTCGAGCGCAGCAGCGCGTCGATGAGCAGCGCCTGCGTCGGACGGAAGCGTACGGACTGGCCGTGCACTTTGCCCAGCTCGATGATCGGCGTCAGCGACTCGGTCCACGACGCGGGCACGATGCCGAACGAGCCGTCCGACAAACGGAGCAGCGAGCGTTTTGCCTCTGCGGCGGAGAGCAGCTCGGGGAGTGCCAGCCGCACGTCGCCGAAGCTCGCGTGCACTTCGAGATCGAACCAGTCGATGCCGCTGGAGATCTCGACGTCGAAGTCGTCCGTGACGCGCACGGGCGAGGAGTCGATCTCGAGCTGCCACTTCTCGGACGTCAACGTGCGCGCGAGCTCTTCCAGTTGCTGCAGACGCACGCGGTAGCCGTCGAACGTGGCGATGACGCCCAGCGCGCTCAGTCGTGCGCGGAACGTATCTTCGCGTGCGCGGTCGCGGCGAATCAGTTTTCGTCCGATGGTCGTCTGCGCTTCGGCCGATCGGCTGGAAACGCGCCATTCGCCGTAAACGAAAAACAGCTCGGCGTGCAGCTCCGCGCTCCACGCGTCATGACGCAGCGACAGCAGCGGCTTCGGCCTCGACTCCTCCAACTCCCACCCAAGCTCCTCGGGCAACTGCACGTCGCCGATCGGCGCGCGCAGCAGTGCCTGGCGGAAACGCTCCGCATCGGCGTGCGGCACTTCCACGGGACCGCTGGCACGCAGCGGATGGAGCCACGTCGCGCGTCCGCCGTCGTTGAAGCGGCTCGCGCGGCCGTTGCTGATCAGGATGTCGCTGGTCATGGCCTGGACGCTGGCCAGCGGCAACGTCTCGCCGTCGCGCTCGATCGAGCCGGCGATGCGATACATCGACGGCTCGCTGGTGATGGCGACCTTGAACGTCCACGCCGGACCGGCATCCCACGCGATGGGTTGCAGCTCGCCGTGCGGATCGCTGAGGAAGAGACGTCCGGCGCGCGCGAGGCGCTCGATCCACCACGCGGTGGTCGCGGGCGCGAGAGGAACGGTGGTGTCGACGGTGGCGAGATAGGAGCGCTGATGCAGCAGTCCGATGGTCTCGCGATCGAACGGCGACAGGAGATGGACGTCGTCGAGCCGCAGGGACAGCGGCTTCCATTTGCCCCATTCACCGCCTTTCTTGCGCGCGCGGCCGAGGAGCTGCAGCGTGAAGGTCGGGGAGCGCGCGAAGGCGAGGAGGACGTACGCGATCTCGTCGGGCACGTTGCGCGGCGCGCGATTGCGCTGCGTGATGGTGGCGGGTCCGAGGGCTTCGAGAAATCGTTCCCAGGCGGCGCGCTGCCCGCGCGGGGCGAACGTGCGGACGTTGTCGGGATCGGAGTCGGCGTCCTCATAGACGATGCCAATGAGCTCGCCGGGAAGCAGGTTCTCCGCACTCGCGGCGCGGATGGCGGCCCAGATGTGCTTGCACACGTCCGTGTGCTGCACGTACCACGGGCAGTTGCAGCTGACGTCGAGCAGGCCGTCGTCGACGGTCAGATCGACCGAGTAGAGGCGGCTCCCCTGGACCTCGGCTTCAATGGCGTCGCCCAGCGCTTCGATGCGCTTCACACGGCCACGGGCAAAATATTCATCGCCGCGCTCGGCGCTGCCGCGTGCGACGAACGGTCGGAGTGCCTTTTCAGCGAGCACGAGAAGTGAGAACGTCGGAAAGGCGTCGCGTCATCCCTCATTCATACCGCGCATCCACCAGCCACTCATTCTTTTCCGACTGGTAGAGCCGATACACGGCGCCGCCGTCGAGCTCGACGTCCCAGTACTCGCGCGCGGCGGGGGCATCGGTCCACCAGTCCGATTCGACGCGCCACGGTCCCGAGTACGTGCGGACGGCGCCGCACACGTCGCCTTCTCCCGTGACCGACGCGATCTCCTCGCCGCGCATCATGACTTCCACGGGCATGGGCGGACGGAAGACGCGCAGGGCGAGCAGGCCGCGGCTCTTCTTCGGCTCGAGCCGTTTGTCGGGCGGCGGCGGAGGGGCGAACTCCGCGACGCCGAAGCGCTCGGGGAGATAGCTGTCGGTCGCGAGCGCCATTCCGACGCGATCTTCGCCGAGGAGCGCGACCAATCGGGCGACGGTGGTGGCGAGTTTCTCGGGCGAGAGCGCCGCGGGTCCGAACAGCGAGAGCTGCGCGCGCCGCGGACGATCGGGATGCGCGACGATGGTGAAGGCCGTGACGGGCGCGCCGGGCGGCGTTTTCTCGAGATCGAGGCGCAGCAGCGTGAGCATCGTCTTCACGTCGCGAGTCGGCGCGGGCAGCTCGATGGCGCGCGCGGCGTAGCCGTCGGGATCGAGGTTCATCGTCAGCTCGAGCCGCTTGCACGCGAAGCCCTGCATCTCCATGCGCGCGGACAGACGATCGAGCGCGGCGTTGGCGATGAACAGAAACGGATCGAGCGCGACGAGCGGCCACTCCAGCTCCGTCCCTTCGCGGAAGTCGGGCGGCAGCGGTCGCGGGATGAGCGGACGCGGATCGATGCCGCGCGCGGCGTAGTGCAGCTCGCGACCGAGCTCGCCGAGACGCGCGGCCACTTCGGCTTCGGGAAGCTTTGCCAGCTCGCCGATGGAATTGAGACCCCAGCGCGTGAGCGTCGTCGCGGCATCGAGCTGCGGTGAAAGGCGATTGAGTGGAAGCGGCGCGAGGAACTCGGATTCCTGTCCCGCCTCGACGATCACCGGAGACTTCGGCAGCTCGGCCGCGACGCGCGCGGCGAGCTTGCTCGCGGCGATGCCCACCCTCGCAGGCAAGCCCATTTTATCCGCGGCGCGCATGGCGGACTTCGCGAGATCGAGCTCGCTGTCGAAGTGGCGCGTCATGCCGGCGATGTCGACGTAGACGACGCCGTCGCCGGCATCCTCGACGCGCGGCGAGAAGGTCTCGGCCACTTCGAACAGCGCCTCCTGCGCGGTGCGCTCGCACTCGGTGTCGCGTCCGCGCGCGATGAGCTTCGGCAGGATGGAGCGCGCCTGCGCGAGCGAGAGGCCGGGACGAATGCCTTTCGTCCGCGCGCGCCTCGTCGCCGCGACGACGTGCGCGGCGTTGCCGCTCCCCTCGACGACGGCCACGGCCTGCTCGAGGAGCTCGGGGTCGCTGCGCAATCGCGCGGCGAGCGGGAACATGGGGACGTAGAAGCAGGCGATGCGGGTCATCGCGACGCCTCCGTGTCATTCCGAGCGCAGTCGAGGGATCCCCCGCCGACGGAGCGCGCAGCGGGTTTCAGCAGGGGGTCCTTCGGCTCAGGATGACACGCGGCCTCGGCCACGGCCAGCATGAGTCGTTCGGTCGCACCGGCCTTCCGGTGCCGATGCTTCTCCAACGTCAGCGTCATCTCCACGCCCATCAGCAGGCCGCGATGCCACTTCGCGCGTCCGCTGCTTCCCTTGATCACTGCCTCGCTGGCGGTGCCGGTCATCGGGTACGGACCGGAGACGAGCATCGCGGTGCGCGTGACTTCGGCGGTGCGCGCGAGACGCACCCACGCGGCGTCGGGCGCGCGGCGTCCCTTGATGGGATGCAGGCCGAGGTCGATGACGACGAGCTGGAACCCGGCGGCGACGATCATCTCCGCACTCATCACCGCCTCTTTGACCGTGCGCGGCCGCACCCACATCAGTCTCCGCAGATCGATCCCGCTCTCCTCGGCCAGCCGCGGATCGAAGTGATCGCCGAGATCGATGAGCGCCGCGGCCTCGCCGATGGACGTGGCGGAGGCGAGGGCGGACATGACGACGGAGAAACGTCCGGCGGCGCGGCGCGACACGAGCTCGACGAGCTTGCCGCGTTCCAGTCCGCCGCCGAGGAGCGCGTCGAAGGGAGGGAGGGAGGTGGGGATGAGCTCGGGGCGCTCGGTGTTGTTGAGCGCGCGGCGGAGCAGCTCCGCGCCGCTGCGGACTTTGCCCGCGACGCTGGCGTCGAGCGTGGCGCGGAGCTGGGTGAGCGCGGCGCCGGGTTCTACGGGCGGTGGAGGGGGGACGAGGGTGGGGGCGGGGTGGCTCGTCGCGGGGAAATCGAGGAACTGGAATTGCCAATCGACGCGGGGAGCCGTTGCAGCCACGGAGATACCTTACGGCGGTAACGAAGCGTAATCAAGATGCGGAGATTTTGCCGCTTTTGGGTGTCTGTGGGGAAGGGTTGCTGGTTGCTATGTTGCTGGTTTGGAGCGAGTTACGGCGCAGAATGTTTTGTTGTGGACAGGCGCGCTGCGGGGAGTAGAGAGAGGTTACCGACCCAGCACAATGTCAATCCCAGCGAGGATCAGCTCGAGCTTCGGTGGCGGGAGTTTGCCGACCCGCTCCTCGAGCTCGACTTTGTCGAGCGTGATGAGCTGAGAGACATTGGCCACGGAATCCTTCGGCAACCCGGTAACCGACGTACGAAGGAGAACGTTGCCGGGTGCATCCGCCCACGCCAAGTTGCTCGTCAGCGGTACGCAAACTACGGTCGCGATGCTGCTTCTGTTGAACGAATCCGCCTGGATCACGACCACCGGCCTGCGATAAGCGGGCTCCGACCGCCGCGGCATTCCGAGATCGGCCCACCACACTTCGCCCTGCGAAATCACCACTCGACGCTCTCCAAACGCCGCTGCGCGGCGCGGGCGAGAAATCGTTCAGGCTCATCGAGCCCGAGCGTGCTGCAGACGCGGTTGAGCTCCTCGGTGACTTCGTCGGGCGCGTGTCGCGCCACGTACTCGCGCAGTGCCGCGCTGAAGATCTCGCTGCGTGATTTGCGGGACTTGCGCGCCAGACGCTCCGCCTGCTCGAAGATGTCGTCTGGAATGGAAACAGCCGTCTTCATACCAGGAGTATAACCGGCGTCGCAGCATGGCGATGGCGCGCGTCCACCCGATGCTATAATCCGCCCCGTTTCAGGGTACCTTTCCCTCATGGACGTCAAGAGCGACTCGACCGTGGTCGAGATCTTTGGTCAGACGTACAACGTTCGTGGGGACGGGGATCCTGATTATTTGATGGAGCTTGCGCAGTTTGTCGACTCCAGGATGCGTGAGGTGGCGGGGCAGGTTGCGACCGTCGATCCCATGAAAATCGCCATCCTGGCGGCTCTCAACATAGCCGACGAGTTTTCGCGATACCGGAAGAAGCGGGAGGATGCCGCGGGAATCTGGATCGAGAAGACGGAGGAAATAACGGAGCGCCTCAGCAAGGTAATCAGCTGAGCATCCAGCAGTTGTTGTAATTTTTCGGAGACCCTGCAGAGTTCGTGATGCACGATCAAGCCCTGCAACCGTACTTCTTATCTCGGGTAGCTCGCGTCTCGGGTCGCGTGCACGCCTTCCTCCCGACCTGGGAGCTCAGAAGGTAGCAAAACGACACGAGTAGGGCGCCCACCTGTCTCGTACAGGTTCAGGTAAGAATCTTCACACGGCTCAGGCGGGGTACTCCGAAATTTTCCTCCCGACAGCGCGGGCCTCCGGACAGCGGAGGACGTTTTGAACATCATCCAGATTCTGATTGCGATCGCGGTCGGTCTCGGCCTGGCGATCGTCGTGATCCTCACCTGGGCGGCGATGTACCGCAAGCGCGCCGACGCCCAGCTGGCCGAGTCGCGCCGCGAAGGCGAGCGCGTCGTCGAAGACGCGAAAAAGCAAGCCGCCGCCCGCGTCAAAGAAGCCGATCTGGAGGCCAAGGAAAAACTCCTCCAGATGCGCTCGGAGTTCGACAAACAGGCGCAGCAGCGCCGCGACGAGATCAAATCCGTCGAGAAGCGCCTGCAGCAGAAAGAAGAAAGCCTCGACAAGAAAACGCAGCAGATCGACGCCCGCATCGCCGAAGTCGAGAAGCGCGACCGCTCGCTGAACGACCGCGAGAAACGCGTCGAGGGCAGAGAGACCGAGCTCGACGAACTGATCGAGGCGCAGCGCCACAAGCTCGAACAGGTCGCCGGACTCACGGCCGAGGAAGCGAAGCGCGACCTCATTCGCGGCATCGAGAACGAGGCGAAGATCGACGCGGCCAACATCATCAAGCGCATCGAGAGCGAAGCCACGGAGCTCGGCAACCAGAAAGCCCGCAAGATCCTGGGCATGGCCATCCAGCGCATGGCCTCGGACTACGTGGCCGAGAACACCGTCTCCGTCGTCGATCTCCCCAGCGAGGACATGAAGGGCCGCATCATCGGCCGCGAGGGACGCAACATCCGCGCGCTGGAACTGGCCACGGGCGTCGATCTCATCGTCGACGACACGCCTGAAGCGGTCATCCTCTCCGGCTTCGATCCCATCCGCCGCGAGGTCGCACGCATTTCCCTCGAGCGCCTCATGCAGGACGGCCGCATCCATCCGGCGCGCATCGAGGAGCTGGTCGACAAAGTGCGCCAGGAGCTCGATCAGAAACTGTTCGAGGAAGGCGAGGCTGCGGCGTTCTCCATCGGCCTCACCGATCTGCATCCCGAGATCCTCAAGCTCCTCGGGCGTCTCCGCTATCGCACGTCGTACGGACAGAACGTGCTCGTACACTCGCTCGAAGTCGCGCAGCTTGCGGCGTTGATGGCGGTGGAGCTGGGCGTGAACGACACCATCGCCAAGCGCGGCGGCCTGCTGCACGACATCGGCAAGGCCATCGACCGCGAGATGGAAGGCACGCACCTCGAGCTCGGCCGCCAGGTACTGGAAAAGTACGGCGAGAAGCGCGAGATCATTCACGCCATGGAGTGCCATCACGGCGATTACGACCCGACCACAGTCGAGGCCGTGCTGGTGAACGCCGCCGACGCGCTTTCCGCCGCACGACCCGGCGCGCGCCGCGAGATCCTCGAGAACTACGTCCACCGCCTCGAGCGCCTCGAGTCAATCGCTAATGCCATGGAAGGCGTGTCGAAGAGCTTCGCCATCCAGGCCGGTCGCGAGCTTCGCATCATCGTCAACTCCGAGAAGATCTCGGACGAGCAGTCGATCTGGCTCTCCAAAGACGTAGCGCGCAAGATCGAGAGCGAGCTGCAGTATCCGGGGCAGATCAAAGTGACCGTCATTCGCGAGATGCGCGCGACGGAGTTCGCCAAGTAAGACAGGCTCACAGGCTCATAGGCGCACAGGCTCACAGGGGCC
>DATLBM010000492.1:0-2395 GCA_035526885.1 Thermoanaerobaculia bacterium
GAGTGACTGGCCTCGACCACGTCGTGTCCCGCGAGCGCGCGCACGACCTCGGAACCGATGGTGCCCGTGGCACCGATGACCAGAATGCGACTCATTGCCCCACCACCTGCAGGTTGCGTCCGTGCTTGCCCGCATCGCGACGATATGAATGAAAGATCGAGCCCTCGCAGCGCGTGCAGAGCTCGGAGTCCGAAATGCGCGTGATGCCGTGCGACCGGAGCACGTCGATGGTGAAGGCGATCAGATCGACGTGCGGCTTCGCGTGCGTGCGATCGATGAAGCGCGCGTCGAATTGCGACGCCACTTCCTCCCCCACCTCGAAGCAGCAGACGCGGATGGAGGGACCAAGGAAGGCGTGCGTCGACGATGGATCGAGAGGCGCGGCGGCGAGTGCGTTCGCGGTGATGTTCTGCACGGCGCCGCGCCAGCCGGAGTGGATGTTGGCGATGACGAAGTGTTCGGCGTCGATGAGTGAGATCGGGAGGCAGTCCGCGATCTTGATGCCGAGGGAGACGTTGCGGTCGGAGGAGTAGAGGGCGTCGCAGGAGTCGCATTCGCGCCACGAACCTTCGCGATGCGCGCGCGTCACCGTGGCGCTGTGAATCTGCGTGCACGTCGTGAGCGACGTCTCGATGCCGAAGCGCTCGCGCACGAGTGCAGTGAGCTCATCGGAGATGATCTTGCCGGGATAGTCACGCGTCGTGCAGAGCAGCGCGAATTCATCCGGCACGTCCGGGGGGACGACGATGCGTCCCAGGGTCGAGGGCTCGGTCTTCCACATGCGCGCGCAACTCTATACTCGCGGGATGCGCAAACTGCTTCCCGCCTTGCTGCTGCTGTGCGCGTGCGCGCACTACGACGTCATCGTGCGCAACGGCACCGTGTACGACGGCAGCGGCGCGGCGCCCGTCGTCGCCGACATCGCCATCAAGAACGATCGCATCGCGAAGATCGGCGGCGTGCGAGGAAGCGCCACGACCGTCGTCGACGCGAAAGGCCTGGCCGTCGCGCCGGGCTTCATCAACATGCTGAGCTGGGCCACCGACTCGCTCATCGCGGACGGCCGCGCCATGGCCGACGTCAAGCAGGGCGTGACGCTGGAGATCTTCGGCGAAGGGTGGTCGATGGGACCGCTCAACGACGCGATGAAGGCCGAACAGAAGAAGCAGCAGGGAGACATCAAATACGACATCGACTGGACGACCCTGCGCGAATACCTCGACTCGCTGGTGCGCCGCGGCATCTCCGTGAACGTGGCCTCGTTCGTCGGCGCGACCACCGTGCGCATTCACGTCCTCGGCGAACAGGACCGCGCGCCGAACGCCGCGGAGCTGGAGCAGATGCGCGCCCTGGTCAGGCAGGCCATGGACGACGGCGCCCTCGGCATCGGCAGCGCGCTGATCTACGCGCCCGCGTTCTACGCGAAGACGCCCGAGCTGATCGAGCTGTGCAAAGTCGCGGCGCCGTACGACGGCATGTACATCTCGCACATGCGCAGCGAGGGCAACCGCCTCGAGGAGTCGGTCGATGAGCTGATCACCATCGCCCGCGAGGCCGGAGTGCGCGCCGAGATCTATCACCTCAAAGCGGCCGGCGAAAAGAACTGGCCGAAGATGGATCGCGTGCTCGCGCAGATCGACGCCGCGCGCGCGGCGGGCACGCAGATCACCGCGGACATGTACACGTATACGGCCGGCGCGACGGGCCTCGATGCGGCGATGCCGCCGTGGGTGCAGGAAGGCGGCTACGACGCGTGGCGCGCACGGCTCATGGATCCGTCCACGCGCGAGCGAGTGCTCGCGGAGATGCGCACGCCGTCGAATGCGTGGGAGAACCTGATGCTCCTGGCCGGCTCGCCGGAGCGCGTGCGGCTGATCGGATTCAAAAGCGAGAAGCTCAAGCCGCTCACCGGAAAGACGCTGGCCGAGGTGGCGGCGATGCGCAACGTGTCGCCGGAGGACGCGGCGATCGATCTGGTGATCGAGGACGGCAGCCGCGTCGAGGCGGTGTACTTTCTGATGTCCGACGAGAATCTGAAGAAGCAGATCGCGAAGCCGTGGGTGAGCTTCGGATCGGATGCCGGCGCGTCGGCGCCCGAGGGCGTGTTCCTGAAGTCCTCCGCGCACCCGCGCGAGTTCGGCAACCTCGCCAACCTCCTCGGCCGCTACGTCCGCGACGAGAAGATCCTCCCGCTGGAGGAAGCGGTGCGGCGACTGACGTCACTGCCTGCCTCGAACCTCCGCATCGCCGATCGCGGGGCGCTTCGCGAAGGCTATTTCGCGGACGTGGTGATCTTCGATCCGAACACCATCGCCGCGCACTCGACCTACGACGATCCGCGGCAGTACGCGAGCGGAGTGCGGGACGTGTTCGTGAACGGAGTGCGGGTATTGAA
>DATLBM010000493.1:0-7517 GCA_035526885.1 Thermoanaerobaculia bacterium
GGCCAGGTTCGCGGTGGCGGTCTCGCCCGCCGTGAACTGTCCGCTGGCGATCGGCGCGAGATACGACGCCTCGACGACCAGCTCGGTCGCTCCGCTGGGCCCGTTCACGTTGAAGAGATACATGTCGCGCGGATCGCGCGCCCAGGCGACGGGCTGTCCGTTCGCCGTCACGCGCACGTTCACGAGATCGACGATCGGGCCCGTCGGGCCGTGTTCGCCGGGCAGCCATTTCGCGAAGGCGAGCTTCATCGGACCGGCGGCCGCGGGCATGGTCATGCGCGAGTGGAACACCTTGCGCGGCGCGTCCGTGGCATCGACTTCGACACGGATCGTCTGGGCGTGGAGAGAGCCGGCCAGAAGGATGAGCAGAAGCGCTTTTTTCATGTCGCGCGCAGTCTATCGACAATTCTCAATTCAGCGCGGCACGCGCGACCACGCGCCCGCGCTCCACGTGCACGATCTCCTCGCAGAACGCCTCCACCTCGGCCATCTGATGCGTGACGTAGATGGCCGGCACCGGGAACTCCTCGCGCACGCGCACGAGGTACTCGAGCACGCGATCGCGCAGCGCCACATCCACTCCCGAAAGCGGCTCATCGAGCAGCAGCAGCTCGGGATCGGAAAGCAGCGCCCGCGCGAGCGCGACGCGTTTGCGCTCGCCGCCGCTGAGCTGTTTCACGTTGCGATCGAGGAGAGGCGTGAGCTCCAGGACATCGAGCACGTGCGGACGCGGCGCGCGCGCGGCGTAGAACACGTTCTGGCGCACGCTCATGTGCGGGAACAGCGCGTCGTCCTGCGGCACGTAGCCGACGCGGCGCAGCCGCGGCGGGAGATCCGTGACGTCGCGCCCGTGCAGCTCGATGCGTCCCCTGAGGGGCGTGCGCAGTCCCGCGATCAACTCCAGCACCGAGGTCTTTCCCGCGCCCGACGGTCCGTACAGCGCCGTCGTGCGCGCGCCGAGGTCCATCGACACCTCGATCGTGAACTGCGCGAGCGGCAGCACGACGTCCCGCAGCACCACGCTCACGCCCGCCTCCGCAGAAACGCCTCGGTCGTCCAAACGGCGAGAAACGCGATCACGACGGCGATGCCGAGGAGGCGGAAGGCGTCGGCGTCGCGTCCGAGCTGGACCAGGTTGTAGATCGCCAGCGACAGCGTCATCGTGCGGCCGGGGATGTTGCCCGCGACGAGGATCGTCGCGCCGAACTCGCCGATCGCGCGCGCGAACGCGAGCAGCACGCCGCTGAGAATGCCGCGCATCGCCAGCGGCAGCGTGATGGTGAAGAAGACGCGCGCGTCGCGCGCGCCGAGAGTCTGCGCGATGCGCTCCAGTCGCGGATCGACTTCCTCGAAGGCCACGCGCGCCGCCCGCACGAGCAGCGGGAAGGACATGACCATCATCGCCAGCACCACCGCGCGCCAGGTGAAGACGACGTCGAACGGCAGCCACGATCCGATCGGCCCGCGGCGTCCGAAGAGCTCGAGCAGGATCAGCCCCGTCGCGACGGGAGGCATCACCAGCGGCAAGGCCACGAAGGTCTCGACGAGCGACTTGCCGCGCCACCGTTTGCGCGCCAGCAGCCAGGCCACGGCCAGGCCGGGCGGGACGATGAGCAGCGTCGCCAGCGCCGCGGTGCGCAGCGTCAGACCGAGGATTTGAAGGTCAGGGGAGGACATCGAATCCGTGCCTGACGAAGATCGCGCGCGCGGATGGACCCTTGAGGTAATTGAGGAAGCGCCGCGCGGCCTGCGGCTGCTTTGCGTCTTTCAGCAGCGCAAACGGATAGACGATGCGCGGCCCGTTCGTCGCCCGATAGGTGACGCGCACTTTTTTCGAGACCATCGCGTCGGTCTTGTAGACGATGGCCGCGTCGGCGTTGCCCGCCGCAACGGCGGCGAGCGCGGAGCGGACGTTGTCGGTAGGGACGACTCTCGGCGCGATTGCGGTCCAGAGTTTCTGCGACTCCAGCCACTCGCGCGCGTAGATCCCGGCCGGGACGCTCGATGGCTCCGCGAGGGCGATGGTCTTCATCTTCAGGAGATCGCGCGACGTCTTCATCGTGTGGCCATCAGCGGGCACGACGACCACCAGCGAGTTGGTCAGCATGTTGACTTTCGCAATCGTCTTCACGCGGGACATGGAACGCTCGTCGGCGGAGAGGAAGAGGTCCGCCGGCGCGCCGGCTTCGATCTGCCGCGCCAGCAGATTCGATGCGCCGAAGCTGAACACGATCTGGTCGTACGCGGATTTTTGGTACTGCTTCGCGATGTCCTGCAGCACGTCGGTGAGGCTGGCCGCGGCCAGCACGCGCACCTCGGCGGCGTGCAGGTTCGCCGCGACGAGGAGCGCGAGCAGCAGGGAGCGGCGCATCTCGAGGAGTATAAATGCGCGACATGCGCCGTTCCGTCATTGCTCTTGCTCTGCTCCTCTCCGCCTGCGCGTCGATGCCGGTGCGCTACGGCGTGGAGGGCGTATCCGATCGCCTCTACTGCGGCCGCTCGATTCCCGGCGGCGGCGAAGTCACGGACGCGGACGTGGACAAGTTCGTCGATGAAGTCGTGACGCCGCGATTCCCCGAAGGGTTCACGATGTGGACGGCGACGGGAAGCTGGAAGGGGTCGGAGGAAACGACGCTCGTCCTCGAGTTTCTCCATCCGTACGGGCGGCGCTTCGACGATCACGTGCGCGAGATCGCGGAAGAGTATCGGCGGCGCTTTCGTCAGGAAGCAGTGATGCGCGTGACGTTGCCGGCGATGATGGAGTTCGTGGACGAGTAGGAGAAGGTGTCATCCCGAGCCGCGAAGACGGTCGAGGGACCTTGTAGCGCGCCACGGGGGAAGGTCCTTCGACTCCGCTGCGCTCCGCTCAGGATGACACTGGCGAGAAACCTTTCCTTGCTCACCGGCATCCGACCCATGTGAGCGATACTCTTGTCCTCGATGCGAACGCTGCTGATCACCGGCGCGACCGGTGGGCTCGGATCGGAGATCCTTCCTTTGCTCTCGGCGTCCTACGACTGCGTGCCGATGTCCCGTCATGGGCAGGGCGGCGTGAAAGCGGACCTCGGCGATCCCGTCTCCGTGCGCAGCGCCGTGCAATCGATCGCAAAACCGCTCTACGGACTGGTGCATCTCGCGGGCGGTTACGCTCCCGGCTCGATCGCGGAGACGAGCGACGACACCTGGTCGAGCATGCTCGCGTTGAATCTCACCGGCGCGTTCGTCGCCATCCGCGAGACGCTGGCCGTGATGGATCGCCAGTCGCCGGGACGCATCATCGTCATCGGTTCCGAGGCCTCGTTGAGCAAGGCGCCGGGCAACGCGGCGTACACGGTGTCGAAGAGCGGCTTGAACACGCTCATCGAGATCGCGGCCAAGGAATTGCGCGGCTCGAAGATCACGGCCAACGCTCTGTTGCCGACGGCGCTCGACACGCCGGCCATGCGCGGCGAGATGCCGCGCGAGAAGCTCGTGCCGCTGGCGAAAGTGGGCGAGGCGCTGCAGTTTCTGCTGTCCGACGCGGCGTCGCACATCACCGGCGCACTGATTCCGTTGAGACCCTCATGACGGCGGACGCGGCACTGATCGCGCAGCTTCGAGGCGGCGATCCCGCCGCGTTCGAGACGCTGGTGCGCCGCTACATGGCCGTGCTGCTGCGCGTGGCGCGGCGGTTCATGCGTTCCGAGGAGGACGCGCGCGATGCGGTGCAGGACGCGTTCATCAGTGCCTTCCGCTCCATCGGTTCCTTCGCCGCGAACGCGCAGCTCTCGACGTGGCTGCATCGCATCGTCATCAACGCCTGCCTGATGCGCCTGCGCACGCAGCGCCGGCATCCCGAGGAAGACATCGAGGAGTATCTGCCGCGCTTCCGCGAGGACGGGCATCAGTTGCCGCCCAGCGAGCAGTGGGTGGAGACGGCGGAGACGATCCTGGAGCGCGAGGAACTGCGCGGCGTCGTGCGCAGCGCCATCGACAAGCTTCCGGACACCTATCGCGAGGTGCTGCTCCTGCGCGATCTCGAAGAGCTGTCGACCGAGGAGGCGGCCGAGGCGCTCCACGTGACGCCGAACGCCGTGAAAGTCCGTCTGCATCGCGCGCGACAGGCGTTGCGCACGCTGCTCGATCCGTACATGAGGCCCGTGACGCGATGATCTGCAATGACCTGATCACGAACTTCATCAGCGACTACCTGGACGGCACGCTGCCGCCGGACACGCTCGCGGATTTCGAGCATCATCTCGATGTCTGTCCTTCGTGCGTGGCGTATCTGCTGACGTATCGAATGACGATCGCGATGAGCGCGGCCACGGCGCGCGCGGAGCCCGGCGATGTGCCGGAAGAACTGGTGGCGGCGATTCTCGCGAGCGTGAAGTGATGTCTCGCGTGTCATCCCGAGCCGCGAAGACGGCGAAGGACCTTCCCCCGTGCCTCGGTAGAAGATCCTTCGACTGCGCTGGCGCTCCGCTCAGGATGACACGCGGAATCACTCCAGGCGCAGAAACACCGCTCCATCCAGAACGGCCGTGTATCCCTTGCTCACCGCCATCTCCCCGCCCACTTCGTAAAATCCTTCCGCCTTTCGCGGCAGATTGCGCTCCCCGCCGGTGAGGCGTCCTTCCGTGATCTCTTCCAGCGACACGCGCTGCGTGCGGAAGTTCAGGCCGGCGGACGGCGAGGGGTCGTGAATGAGCAGATCGTTGCCGATCGATCCGACGACCGTCACCCAGTGCCCGCCTTTGCGCAGATAGTCGCCGGAGTCTTCGTCGTACTTGTACCAGCCGACGTTGAGCCACACCGCGCTGTGGTCGTCGCGGATGGCATCCTTGATGTCCTGGAGATCGGGACGGTTGCCGGCGCGGTACTCCGCGTCGACGGCGCGCCAGCCTTCGTACGAGAGCTCCTCGATCGTGTAGCCGGCCTCGTTGACGTACGTCTCGACGCCGGCGATGAGCTGCGCGCAGTTCGTGCCGATGGACGGCGAAGTGTTCATGTACTCCGGCCCGCCCAGCGTGCGGATCATCTCGATCTGCGCCGCGCGCGCGCCGCCCTCGGGACGCAGGTCGCCGTAGCCGTGCGCGGCCAGCCACATCAGCGAGTTCGAGACCGCGGTCGGCGCGCAGTACTGCGATCCGGCATTGGCGAAGCCGGCCTCGCGATCGGTCTGCAGAAAATCAGGAGTCTCGGAGGCTTTGGAAGCGGCGTAGAGCGGGGAGGCGAGGAGGAGGAGGGCCAGGAACTTTTTCATGAGGAAGGAAGCGGCGGGCCGGAAGCCCGCCGCTCCACCAGCTCTTACTCGAACTCGATCTCGACTTCGTCTTCGCAGAAGTCGAACGACTGCGGCTCGGAAGTCTCGCCGTTCGCGAACACGGCCTTGAAGGTCTGGTCGCAGTTCTCGCCGTTCGTGGACTGGTCCCACACGAGAGTGATGGTCTTGCCCGGCGCGATGCCGGCGCCGATGTCGAAGTAGCCGAACTTCTTGCCGTCTTCGGACACGAGGATCTTGGTGATCTTGCTGTCGGTGTTGTTGTGCACCTTGAACGAGTACTCCTCGCCGAAGGCGGGGGCGCTCAGGGCGAGCGTGGCGGCGGCGACGAGTGCAAAATTGCGAATCTTCATTGGTTTTTACCTTTCTCCTCGATGACTTGCCGCGGCGTCGCCGCGGCAATGCTTGTGAACCGAATCAGTCTTCCGCGACGACGATGACGCGATCATCCGGCCCGAACGTGACGTTCGAGCTCTTGGCCGGATTCACGCGCACGCCGTCGCCCTTGCCGTTGCCGTTTCCGACCAGGCGATACCCGATCGCGACTTCGCCGCGGCGGCGCGCCGACTCCACGACGTGCCAGTACGACATCGGCTTGCCGGTCACGACGTAGTCGGATGCAGGACGCAGATAGATCTCCGAGCCGTCCGCGTCGAAGACGTCGTCGAACACGGCGCGCAGGTCCTTGTTCTCGGTGACCTGCGCGACCAGGAGGCTGGTCAGGTTCTCGCTGACGATGAAGTCGTCCGCCTGCGTCACCTCGGCCAGCTCGCGATTGCGCACGTCCAGCATCTCGCTGACGATCGAGTAGCGGTTCGCGCCGCTCTTGGACTCGATGTCGCGCAGGTGCAGCAGCGTGACCAGCGTCTTCGCGTCCGCCTTCTGCACCGGCAGGTCGTCGGAGTAGCAGAGCACGATGATGTGCTCGTACTGCTCGGGGTTGACGCTCTCGATGGTGGTGCGGTCGCTGGAGTCGCCGCGGCGGAAGTCGAGCTGCTGGCGCGCGAGCAACGGGCGCAACGCCTCCATGTCGTCGTTGATGGACGGGCTGTCGGCGACGACGGTCATCAGCGATCCCTGCCCGACGTAGTTGTCGAGCTCACGGATGATGATCGGCGCGCGCGAGCTCCAGCCGAGGAGCAGCGTCTTCTCGGGACGCTCGACCGAGGTCGGCTTGGCGACCATCAGCGATGCGTCGAGTGATGGAGCGTGGTTGTCGAAACGGATCGACGCCGCGTCGGCGGCGATGATGATGGCCTGGTCGCCCGCCGCGAACTTGCGGTCCATCGGCGGATTGAGCTGCACGATGCCGTCCGCCGTCTTCACGCCGATGATCGCGGACGTGTCGCAGCGGAACAGCGCGTCCGCGAACGAGATGTTGCTGAGCGACGAGTCGCCCTTGAAGTAGATCTCGTCGCCGCCGTAGTCGAGCAGCTCGGTGTAGACGCCGGAGAGTCCGGTCTGGCGGCACGTCTGCGCGACGACGCGCGCGATGGTCTCGCCGGTCTCGATGAGCTGCGCTTCGTCGCGGCCCACGAGGCGCGCGGGCTCCATGTTCCGGCGCTCGCGGATCTCGGCCACGATGTGGAACTTCTCCTCGCGGCGCTCCGGATGATTGGTCACCGCCAGAATGGTCTTGATCACTTCCGCATCCGGATCGTCTCCCTCGGGCGAGAGCACGACGACCGCGCGCGCGGCGTTGAAGTTCACGATCTTCAGATCGCCGAGGTCGATGGGATTGCCGCGGCGGCAGACGATCTTCGTGGTCTTCCAGTCCGCAAGGCGCTCGCGCACTTCGTCGTCCATGGAGACCTTGTCGCGGTCGGCCATGATGACGATGACGTTGCGCTTGCGATGCTCGTTGCCGAGGATCAGCTCCCCGACGATGGCGAAGATGCGGTCGTTCCAGCCGAGGATCACCACGTGATCCGTCTCGGCGACGAGCGAGCGGCCTTTGCGCAGCTCTTCGATCTGGTTGCCGACGCCGTTGGAGATCAAACCGATCAGCGTGCCGACGATGAACACGCCGCCCAGCGTGACGATGAGCATCATCAGCAGGTAGCCCGCCGAGCCGGTGTCGCCGCCCATGGTGCCCGCGTCGAGCGTGCGCATGAGGTTGTGCCACATCAACTCGGGGAACGAGAGCGCGGCGCCGCCTTCCGCTTTCGGGGCCGCGCCGATGACGACGAGGAGCACCGAAGCGACGCCCAGGAATGCGATGGTGAGAATGGCCAGCCACGCGATGAGCGCAGGC
>DATLBM010000494.1:0-11127 GCA_035526885.1 Thermoanaerobaculia bacterium
AGTTTCATCCACAGGTCCCACAGTGTAGGGCCGAAGAAGAGCACGAACAAAAACGCCAGCCCCAGAAACACGCCGAAAGGCACGGCCACCTGCATGCGCGACGCGTTCTTCGCGGCGATGAGCAGGCCCACGACGGCGCCGGTCACGGAGGCGATGAGGAAGAGCGGGAACAGCGGCTCCCATCCCACCACCGCGCCGAGCATGCCCATCATCTTCACGTCACCCAGTCCCATGCCCTCGACTTTCCGGACCAATTTGTACGTGAGGCCGATGACGAGCAGCACGCCCGCGCCGGCCGCGGCGCCGGCCACGGATTCGAGCAGTGTTTTGGAAAGCATGAGATCGGGATACAGCGCGCCCAGGTGCGTCGCTCCGATGAGCAAACCGATGGCGATGCCGGGCAGGTCGATGACGTCGGGCAGGATCTGGATGTCGAGATCGATGTAGATCAGAACGATGGTCATCGACACGAGCGCGGCGATGGCTAGAAATCCCGGCGTGACCCCGGTGCGCTGAAAAATGGCCGCGTAGAACAGCGCGTTGGCCAACTCGACGAGCGGATAACGCGCGGTGATGGGCGCCCGGCACGCGCGGCATTTCCCGCGCAGCCAGAGCCAGGCGAGGATGGGCACGTTGTCGTACGGCTTGATGTGCGTGCCGCAATGCGGGCAACGGCTGGGCGGGAAAACGATGGACTCCTCGCGCGGGTAGCGATGGATGACGACGTTGAGGAAGGACCCCACGAGGGCGCCGAGAACGGCGGCGAGCCAGATCATTGGCGCCCGATTGTACCGGCCGGCGACGCGCCGGTGCGCTGGTTGGCATAGCCCGGTTGATACTGCGGCTCCTTCGTGGGCGGCGTTTGTGCGGGGTGATGCGGGACGCGCCGAAGGCGCGTGCGGCACGGCGGCGGCACGGCCGCCTGCGCTGGTGGCATAGCCCGGTTGATACTGCGGCTCCTTCGTGGGCGGCGTTTGTGCGGGGTGATGCGGGACGCGCCGCAGCGCGTGCGTGCAGCACGGCCGGGCGGCACGGCCGCCGGCGCTGGTTGGCATAGCCCGGTTGTAAGTGCGGCTCCTTCGTGGGCGGCGATCGCGCGGGGTTATGGGTGCGCACCTGCGTGTTACCCTTGCGCGCTCTTCGGGTCTCCCGGAGGCGAATGGGGTCTGGTGGCCTCCGCGGTCTTCAAAACCGTTGTTTCGGCGCGGAAGCGTCGAAAGGTTGGTTCGATTCCGACACGCCTCCGCCCCCGGGCACGGCCCGGTGCGCTGGTTGGCATAGCCCCGTTGTTCCTGCGGCTCCGTCGTGGGCGGCGTTGGCGCGGGGATGGCGGCGTGCGCACTGGCGTTCGCGTGGTGCCGCTGCAGCCGACGGGCTTTCGCCCGCGGCTGAGCGCTGCGATCGCCGGCGCTCAGCCGCACCGAAGGTGCCGGCTGCAGCACCGGCCGACGCAGCCGCGGGGCAAAGCCCCGTCGGACTGCGTCCTCACTTGGGCGCGTCGGTCAGAAAGCCCACCTTCTGCGCGCCGGCCGAGTGCGCGGCGTCCATGGCCTGCACCGCGCGCTCGAACTGCAGGTTGTCCTCGGAGTTGATGAACACCACGCGCTCGTCCGGTTTGCGCGACAGCATCTGCCTCGCGATCATGTCCCGCAGCTCGGGCACGTCCTTCATCTTCTGCGAGTTGAGATACACGCCGTCGCGCTTGATCGTGATCACCAGCTGATTCTGTTCGCTCTGCGGCGGAGGC
The DNA here is from genome assembly GCA_035526885.1 of Thermoanaerobaculia bacterium. Classification (GTDB taxonomy): domain Bacteria; phylum Acidobacteriota; class Thermoanaerobaculia; order Gp7-AA8; family Gp7-AA8; genus QHVT01. The sequence goes on from DATLBM010000494.1 coordinate 1,748, forward strand.
TGGGCCAGCTCCACTTTCGGCGGCACCTCCACGTCCAGGCCCATCTGCAGAATGGGCGTGGCCACCATGAAGATGATCAGCAGCACCAGCACCACGTCGACGAGCGGCGTGATGTTGATCTCCGAGCGGACGGCGGAGCGGGTCCCTGCGCTCATTGCCATCGGCTACATCCGTCCTTTCGCCATCTCCGTGCCGGCCTGCTGGTTCTCGGTGAGGATGGCCACGCGCGAGAACTCGGCCTCGTTCGCGGCCTTCATCACCAGCCGCACCTTGCCGAAGTTGATGCGCTTGTCCGCCTTCAGCATCACCGCGCGCGAGGGATCCTTCTGATACTCGGCGTGCAGATACGTCGGCAGGTCTTTGTCGGGAATCCAGTTCTGGCCGACGAACACCGTGCCGTCCGATTTGATCGAGACGATCAGATCGCCTTTGTCTCCCGGCTTCTTCTCCGAATGCGAGCCTTGCGGGAGCAGCACGTCCACGCCGGCCTGCAGCATCGGCGTGACGACCATGAAGATGATGAGGAGCACCAGGCAGACGTCGACGAGTGGCGTGACGTTGATGTCGCCTTTCACTTCGTCGGGACTGCCGCCGCCTGCACCGAAGGCCATGGCTACACCCGCGCCCGCGCGCGCGCTTCGTTCTTGATGAAGTAGTCGATGAGCTGCGACGACGAGTTCGACATCTCCACCTGGAAACGCTCGATCTTGTTGAGGAAGTAGTTGTACATCCATACCGCGGGCACGGCCACGAACAGTCCCAGTGCGGTGGTGGCCAGCGCTTCGGCGATACCCGACGACACGGCGCCCAGTCCACCCGATCCCGAGATGGCCATGCCCCGGAAGGCGTTGATGATGCCGATGACCGTGCCGAACAGTCCGACGAACGGCGCGGTGGTGGAGATGGTGGCCAGATTGCCGAGGCCTTTTTTCATCTCGGCGGTGGTCATGAGCGTTTCACGCTCGATGGCCCGCTTGCCCGACTCCACGATGTCGAAATCCTCGGGCAACTGTTGCGTCGACTCGTACTGGAACTCGGTCAGTCCCGCCGCCAGCACGCGCGCGAGATGGCTGTGCCGGAAGCGCTTGTCCTTCGCGAACGAGATGGCCTGATCGAGCTTGTGCTCGCGCAGCAGCGGCGTGACGCCCATGGCCACGGCCAGCGATTCCTTCTTGGCTTTCTGGAATCGATACAGGCGCTCCACGGCGATCGTGAGCGACCAGATCGACATCAGGAGCAGGACGATGGCGACGCCGCGGCCGAGCCACGTCATCGACTCCCACATTCCCGTGATACTGAAACTGGCATCCATCCCTTCCATACGGCTTCTCTCCTATTCGATGCGGAAATTGACGGTGAGGTTGTAGTAGACCGGCACCGGTTGTCCATTGAGCGTGCCCGGTCTGAATTTCCATTGCTTGACGGCGTTGAGGGCCGATTGATCGAGTCCGAACGGCAACGGCTTCAGGACGCGCAGCTCGGTGACGTTGCCTTCGCGGTCGATGACGGCTTCGAGGATCACGAATCCCTGGATGCGAGCGCGGCGCGCGGCTTCGGGATACACCGGCTCGATCTTTTTGACGACCACGGGCGCCTTCACGTTTCCGCCGACGCGGATGGGGGTGTCGCCCGTGCCGCCGAGCTGACCGCCGAGCTGCCCGCCCAACTGTCCGCCGACGACACCGCCGATCTGTCCGCCCACCACGCCGCCCACCTGTCCGCCCTTCACGCCGCCGACCTGTCCGCCTTCCACGGGACCGTCATCGTCGTCGCTCGGAGTGTTCGCGACCTGCGGCACGTCTTGCGGCACGTCGCGCGGCTGACGAAATTCGTGGCGCGGCTGCTCCTGCGGCGTCTCGACTTTCGGCGTGGCGTGATGCGGAGCGCCGCCACCGGCGGGCGGCGGGGGCGGCGGAGGCGGCGGCGCCGCCGCCACGATGAACGCGGACATCGGCTTCTCGATGACTTCGGGGTTCTCCTTGACGTACATGCCGGCGGCGATGATGGCGCCGACGATGGCCACGTGAATGATGGCGGAGATGATCATGGTCACCCAGCCGCCTTTCTGCTTGTCCTTCCCCGCGGATTCAATGAGGACGTCGTCGAACATCTCGAGCCCCGCTTTCCGTATGGCCAGTCGGACTCTGCCGAAGTAGTGCCAACGTGGATTGGATGCGAATGAGCGCGCCGGAGAAACCGCGAGGTGTCATCCTGAGCCGAGCGCAGCGCAGTCGAAGGACCTTCTACCGAGCCACGGAGCGGGGGACGATCCCTCGACCGTCCTCCGCTTCGCTGCGGCGGCTCGGGATGACACGTTCGCCTCACCGCATCCGGATCTCCGCCTCGATCCGGTGCCGTCCCTCCGGCCACGTCTTGATGAACGCGCGCCACATGGCCGGTGTGTTCGTGGCCGTGGCCAGCTCGAAGTCGAGCGCCTCCTGGCGGTAGCCGCGCGCCTCCGCCAGTCGCGGCGATTCCGGATGCTCGGCAAGGTAGCGGTCCCACGCCGCGGACGTTCCCGCCTCCCACGCCTTTTCGAAATCCGCCGGCTCCTTCGCGCGCGCCGCCTCGGTCGCCGCTTTCTTCAGCGCATCGACGCGGCGCCGCGCGTCGTCCGCATGCGCACCGGAGGGATACGCGGTGAGATAGACCTCCCAGGCGCTCAGCGTGTTGCGCGATTTCGCGTCGTCGAACGCGCGCTGCTCGGCCGCGCGCTGTTTGAGCTTCGCCAGCAGGATGCCCGCCTCGAGATGATGGCGCGCGTCCGGCCACGCCTGCAGGAACTGGCGCACCGACGTTTCGGAGTCGCTGCTGCTCGCGCGCTCGAACTCCTCCGCTTCCGCGACCAGCCTGCGCGCCTCTTCCGTGCGCGCCGACTGGCCGTACTTGCTGAGGAACTCGCGCCACGATGCGCTGCGCCCGTCTTCCCACGCGCGCTGGAAGGCCAGCTCCGCTTCGGCGTCAGCCTCCTGAATGGCCACGACGCGCGCCAGGGCCTCGCGCGCCGCATCGCCGACTTTCGTGCCGCGGGGATGACCTTCGCCGAGGCGCTGCAGACCGTCGCGGTCCTTGTTCGTTTCGCGCTCCTCCACTTCCGCGAGCAGCGACTGCTCGAAGGCACGTTCCTTGGCCGTCGTCGTGGTCGGCGCTTCGGCTACCGTCGCGTCGAGCATCGGAATGGGGACGACCGCGGTGGTCGTGTCCATCCCGCCGCGTTGCATGCGCTCGACGTCTTCGCGCGTCAGCGATCCCGGCGGTCCTTCGAGAAACGGCGCCAGCGCGGCCGCGAAGTCGCGCGCGTTCGCGTAGCGGTTCGCGCGATCCTTCTCCATCACGCGGAAGATCACGCTCCGCATCGCCTCGGGGATCTTCTCCGTGGAGCGAGGCGGCTGCGTGAGGTGTTTCATGATGTAGCCGTGCGGCGTGTCGCTCAGGAACGGCGGCGCGCCGGCCAGGATCTCGTAGAGCACGACGCCGAGGGAGTAGAGGTCGGTGCGGCCGTCGAGCTGTTCGTCTTCGTTGAGCAGGCCGAGCTGCTCGGGCGACATGTACTTCGGATTGCCGATCAACACGCCGACCTGCGTGGTGTCCGCCGAGGCGCCGCTGGCCAGGTCCTTGGCGATGCCGAGGTCGATGATCTTGGCGACGCAGCGCTGGTCGGAGTCGAAGGACAGCATCACGTTGTCCGGCGAGATGTCGCGGTGCAGGAGGCCGCGGCGGTGGATGTGATCGAGTCCGGCCAGCACCTGCGACGCGACGTCCCCCGCGAGCGGCAACGGGAATGGTCCGCGCTGCGCGCTCCACTGGCGCAGCGTGCGGCCCTCGATGAACTCCGTGACCATGTAGTTGCCGCCCTCGCCCACGAAGAAGTCGTGCACGACGGCGATGTTGGGATGGTGGATCTGCGTGGCCAGGCGCGCCTCGCGCAGGAAGCGCGTGCGGAACACGTCGTCCGCAAGCAGCTCCTGCTTCATCACCTTGATGCAGCGGAAGGCGTCGAGATGCAGGTGCCGCGCTTTGAAGACCTCTCCCATGCCGCCGGCGCCGATGCGGCTCAGGATCTCGTACTTGCCGTCGAGCACCGTGCCGGGCCCGAGGCCGGAGGAGCTGGCCGCGCGCGCGTCATTACTCATAGCGAGGAACGAGAGGATAGCGCAGGAGCGCTAACTTTCCCGTTGCGGCAGCTGGGAGGCGAACGTGTCGATGAGCTTCGCGAGGGCGGCCGGGGGCTTCGGCAGGAGGGCGCGGCTCTTCGCCACCAGTTCGGCTGCGCCGGCGTAATCGCCTTTCGATTCCAGGTGTGCGGCGATGCGCAGCATGGCGCGAGCGCTGGCTTCGAGGTCGCCCAGCTGCTCGAACTCGCGTCGGGCCTGATCGAGCATTTCCACGGCCGCTGTCTCATTTCCCCGCTGCAGCTCGACCTCGGCAAGATCGAACGCGATGTGCACCGGACCGAGCTCGTGCCCGGCCTCATGAAATTTTGCGATGGCGCGCTTGAAGTAACTCTCGGCAGTATCCACCAGTGCGGCATTGTTGCGGTCCAGATCCCGCCGCGCCTGCGCGACGTGGCCCTGTTGACGGAGCGGTGATCGAGATCGTCGAAGGTGAGACTCCAAAGGCAGTTGGCGACGTAGCGCGGCTCGTTGAGATCTTCGTACAGCTTCTGGGCGCGGCGATAGAGACTGGGGCTGTCCACTCCGCGCGTCACCCAGCCCACGTCCGCGAGCGCGTACGTGAGGTTCGCCTCGGCCAGCCGGTTCCGGGCGATGGCCGCCGCTGAAATGCCGGCCTCGAGACGCGCGCGGACTTCTTTGCCGGTCAGCGCGAACGCGTAGTACGGCGCGAGCTTGTCGGTCAGCATGGCGACGTAGGCGTGGTCTTTTCGGAGATTCGGGAGCTCCGCGGTGATCGAGCTGCCGCGGCGCGCGTTTGGGACCGTCAGCGGCACTCCGGAAGCGCGTTCTACACTGCGGCGTGGTCTACCAGTCGAACGACGACGTGATCCTGCGCCTGTTCGCCGAGGCGGGCTCGCCGTTTCTGCTGACCATCAACGTCATCATCGGAAAGCTGCTGGCGATGCTGTACGCGATCGCGCCGGGCCTGCCGTGGTACGACGTCGTGATGACCGGATCGCTCGTGGTCGCGGCGGGCGTGCTGGCGTGGGCGTGGGGGAAACGCGATCACGTGTGGATGATCGCGTTCGCGCTGGTGCTGCTGCTGCCGGCGTTCGAGCGGATGCAATTCACGGTGACGGCGATGCTGTGCGCGTGCGCGGGCATCGCACTGCTGCTGCGCGATCGGCCGGCGTTCGGCGCGATGCTGATCGTGTGGGGCTCGCTGCTGCGCTTCGAGGCGGCGATGCTGATCATCTTGCTGGCGCTTCCGTTCGTGAAGCGTCGCCGCATTTTCATCGCCTGCGCGGTGGCGGTCGCGCTCTTCGGCGTGAACCGGCTCGTGTATCGAATGACGCCGGGCTGGGAAGACGTCTACGAAATCAACCGGCTGCACGTGCGGATCAGCGAGTACATGCCGGAGTCGCGCGTCACGCCGGAACTGCGGGAACGCCTGCGCCGCGAGGTGGGGTGGAGCGCGAACGATCTGGCGCTGTTCACGGACTGGTTCCACGCGCTCTATCCGATCGGGGAGGCGCGCCGCGCCGCGGCCATCGTCGATACGTCGCCGTCGCTTGCGAATGCATTCGAGTCGGTGCGCACGTTCGCCGTGTACCTGCGCTGGCCGCTGATCCTGATTGTGATGATGTGGCAACGCGCGACCGGCCGGCGGATGCTGGCGGTCTTGGCGATGCTGTTCGCACTGGTCTTCATCCTGGGCGCTTTCACCAAGCCCCCGCCGCCCTGGATCTCGCTGCCGCTCGTTGCCTGCGCGGTCACGCTGCTGCCCGAGGCGCCGGCGAATCGCATGCGCTGGGTGGCGTTGGCGTTCGCGGCGATCGTGGCCGTGCGAGCGTCGCGCGCCGTTTCGGTGCCTGCCGCGCTCCCGCTGCCGAAGGGAACGTTCGCCGTGCTGCACGGCGGCGCGTATCCGTACGAGGCCAATTGGCTGCCGTTCCGCGAGGCGCGCCGGAAGTTCGCGTTCGTGCCCATCGCGTCGAGCGCGCACACGCCGCCCGTGCGCAGATTCGGCAACATCCCGCTGCTGCTATGCACCGGCGACTACGCGGTGCTCGTCGCGTATCCGCACGTGCCGCGGCGGCTGGAGCGATACCTCGAGGAGCACCGCGGCATGCGCGTGCACTTTGACGCGGTCGGACCTAACGTCTGGCGATGTCGCGAAGCGCCTCTGCCACTGCTTCCACCTGAGCGTCGGCCATCTCCGGCCAAAGCGGCAGGCGCAGCAAGCGGCGGCTGACGTCCTCGGTCACCTCCATTGGTCCCGAGGTGCGTCCGTACCGCCGTCCCGCCGGCGCGCTGTGCAGCGGGACGTAATGAAACACCGACTGGATCCCGCGCGTCGCCAGTTCCTGAATGGCGCGGGTGCGCGCGCTCTCCGACTCCATCAGTACGTAGTAGATGTGCCCATTGGGCGAAGGAGCCCGCGGCCGTTCCACCACGCCGTCGAGCAGCGCGTGATAGCGATTCCAGATCGCCACGCCGCGCGCGGTGATCGCACGCGCCTCTTCGAGCTGTGCCAGCAAGAACGCCGCGGACAACTCCCCGGGCGCGAACGACGAGCCGCGCTCCACCCACTCGTACTGTTCCACTTCGCCGCGCATGAAGGCCGCGCGATTGGTGCCCTTCTCGCGCACGATCTCCGCGCGATCGATGAAGCGCTCGTCGTTGATCAGCAGCGCGCCGCCTTCGCCCGCGGAGACGTTCTTCGTCTCGTGAAAACTGACGGCCGCCATCGCGCCGGGCTGCACGGCCAGCAGCGCCTGCGCGGCGTCTTCGATGATGAGGATCCCGTGCGATTGCAACGCCGGCATGTCCGCGGAGACCCCGGCGTAGTGCACGGGCACGATCGCTTTGGTGTTCGCGGTGACGGCGTTCGCCACGCGCGCGGGGTCGATGCACAGCGTCGACGGATCGATGTCCACGAACACCGGCGTCGCGCCGTTCAACACGAACGCGTTGGCGGTCGAGGGAAACGTGAACGACGGCATGATGATCTCGTCGCCCGGACCCGCGTTCGCGAGAATGGCTGCCATCTCCAGCGCCGCGGTGCCGGAGTGGGTGAGGAACGCGCGCGCGCACGGCGCGTTCGCCTGCAGCCAGGCCTCGCAGCGCCGCGTGAACGGTCCGTCGCCGGAAAGCTGTCCGCTCTCGATGGCCTCGCGAACGTAACCGATCTCGCGGCCCGTGAGGTGCACGCGCCGGAAGGGAATGGTCATCGCATCCTCGCCGCGTGCCGCAGCAGCTTGCGCAGCGTGTACGCGCTGCGGCCGTGGAACCGCGCCGCGTACGGCACGTCGATGGTGCGATACGGACGCTTGAGCAGTTGCAGCAGAAACGGCTCATCGCTTTGCATGATCTCGTCGACGACGCGCCGGTGCACGATCGAGAAGTTGCCGACGCCGCGCGGAATGCGCGCCGCCGCGCGCCACAGGCGCGACACGATGCCGCGCCATCCGCGACGCCGGGTCCGCCGCGCGATGACGACGTCCGCTCGCACTTCCCACAACCGCGGAATGGCTTCCGGCGGATCCTGAAGATCGCAGTCCATCACCACGATCCATTCGCCTCGCGCGAGCTGCAGCCCGATGGCGATGGCGCGCTGCTGGCCGGCGTTCTCCTCGAGAAACATCGCGCGTACGTGCGGATCGGTGATGGCGCGGATCTCATCGTCCGAGCCGTCGTCGCTGCCGTCGTCGACGAGCACGATCTCGTACGGCTCGCCGAGCGTCTGCAGCGTCGCCGTGAGACGGTGATGCAGTTCCGCGACGCAGCCCACGGCGCGAAACACCGGACTGACGACCGAGATCATCCCTTCACCACCGAGCCCGCTTTCACGTCGCGCACCACCACCGCGCCCGCGCCGATCACGCAGTCCGCGCCGATGGTCACGCCGTCGCGAACGGTCGCGTTCACGCCGACGAACGTGCGCTCGCCGATCCGGCAGTTTCCCGCGATGGCCGCCTGCGGCGCGAGGAACACGTGATCTTCGATCACCGTGTCGTGCGCGACGTGGCATCCGCTCCATAAAACGCAGTTCACGCCGATGCGCGCGAACGGCTCGATGATCGCGTGGGGCAGCACGATCGTGCCCTCGTTCACGCCGCCCAGGCCGGGCTGCGCGAAGCCCGCGGCCTTGGCGCGCTCGAAGATCGCCTGGCGATTGCGATTGCCGTTGCTGTAGCCGACCGCCGCGAAGAACGGATGCTCCTTCGGCGCGTCGTCCCACGCCAGCACCGGCTTGCCGAAGAACGAATCCGTCGTGCGATACGCCTCGTCGACGACGAACGCGTAAACGTCGTACGGCAGGTGGAAGGCGAGCACGCGCGCGAAGTCGCCGAGGCCGAAGACGATCGCGTGCGGATTCATGGAGGAGAGGATACGACGAGGGGCCTCCGGCGGCCGGGGCCACGGGCCCCGGACCCCGGCCGCCGGAGGCCCCCCGTCGTACACTCGGCCCCAGTGCGCTGCGCCATCGTCCAGCCTTCGTACATCCCGTGGCGCGGGCATTTCGACCTCATCGCGCGCGCGGACCTCTTCGTTTTCCTCGACGACGTGCAGTACGACCGCCGCGGCTGGCGCAACCGCAACCGCATCAAGACGCCGCGCGGCACGCGCTGGCTGACCATCCCCGTCCGCGCGCGCGGCGCGCAGATCGAGCAGATTCCCGTCAACGCCATCGAGACGGCCGGCCACGCCTGGCCGCGGAAACATCTCGACGGGCTGCGCCGCAACTACGCGCCCGCGCCGCACTTTGCGCAGTTCGAGCCGTGGCTGGAGCGCGTCTATGCACATCCGCCAAAGCTGCTCGCCGACTTCACCATCGCCCTCACGCTCGACATCATGAAGATGCTCGGCATCACGACGAAGACGATCCGCTCCTCGGAGTTGAACGTCAGCGGCACGAAGACCGAACGGCTGTCGAAGATCCTGCAGAAGGTGAACGCCACGCATTACCTCACCGGCCCGAGCGCCCGAGCCTATTTAGATGTAGCGATGCTCGAGCGCGCCGGCATCGCCGTCGAGTGGATGACGTACGCGTACCCCGAGTACCCGCAGCTCTATCCACCCTTCGACCCGCACGTGACCGTGCTGGACCTGCTCTTCATGCGCGGCGCGTAGTCGCTGCCGCTAGGGGACGACGAGAGGCCTCCGGCGGCCGGGGCCTCGGGCCCCGGACCCCGTTTGCGGGCCGAGCCTCCGCGACACAGGTGTCGCGGAGGCTCGGCCTACCAGCGGGGTCCGGGGTCG
>DATLBM010000495.1:0-2138 GCA_035526885.1 Thermoanaerobaculia bacterium
CGCACGCGGCGCTCCGGCGAGATCGCACCGCTCTCGCGCGCGAGGAAGTCGAGCGACCAGGTGCGCAGCCCCGCGGTGACCGGCTTCGCGAACGGCAGCGGGAAGGTCCAGCCGAGTCCCGGGATCTCCGCCTGGCGCGACGGGATCTCCGCGACGTGCTTGCCGTTCGTGAACGTGCCGTCGGCGCCCTCGTCATCGTACGTCCAGCAGCTTCCGGCGACGCAGATGCGGTCGCCGTCTTCGATGATCTCCGCGCCGATGAGACCTTGCGACTCCGTCCCGATGAGTCCCGCGCGCTGCGCGTGCGCGGGCAGCTCGATGCGCAGCGTGCCTTTCGCGTTCGCGGCCGCGGGCGTGAACGCCAGCGTCCCGAACGTGCGCGTGCGTCGCGTCGAGCGATCGCCGACGACGACGCTTCCGCTCCCCTGCCGCCGCTCGCGCACTTCCTTGCGAATCGTCTCGCGACCGCTGGTGCGGAAGGCGATGCCGTGCAACTCGATGCCGACGCGCGTCGCATCGAGCCGCCACACGATGGCGAAGAGCAGCGGAGCGGCGGCGCCGATCGCATACAACGTGAGAATCGTGCGCAGCGACGCGGGCTCGCGCGAGTCGCGCCTGCGCATCGCGTAGAGCAGCAGGATCACCGGACCCGCGAGCAGGAGGAGGCTCGTCCAGCGCAGCATCGTCATCGCTGTCCCGGCCCCGGCTCGGCGTCGATGCCGGCGAGATGTTCGTGCTCGACGTTGTACAGCGACACTTTCATCAACCGCGACTCACGCACATGCACGGCGATCCACAGCAGTACGAATCCGATGAGCGCACCGAGCAACACTGCGACCGTCGCCCAGAACGTTTTGGACGCGGTCAGGCGCAGCGCGAGGCGATCGGTGAGCGACCGCTTCTGCTCCAGCTCGAGCAGCTCCGGCGGCGCTTCGGCGGTGCCGAGAAGCTGGCGGATGGCGACGATGGCGGCGCCTTGTTCACGCGGCGGACGCGCCGACGCCCAGCGCGACGCCGACGCCGCGACGTCGGTCATCGCCGCGGCGTACCAGCGATCGGCGCGCGGTCCGAGCTTCGCCTGCGGCGGCTCCGCGGGCTCCGCATTCTCGTCCGCCGACTGAGGCGCGAAGAGGTAGCGCGGCAGCGCACTGCGCGCGGCGTCCGCGTTCAGGAGATCGTCGACGGTGCGCTGCTGCGACGGCGGCAGCCACGCGCGAATCTGCTGCGTTTCATTCGCCACGCGCGTGCGGTCGAGCGTCGACGACGCGAGCATCCCCACGAGGCCGCGCGCGAACGCGCCCTGCTGCTCGGACGTGACGTTGCGGCGCCGCAGCGCCTGCTCGATCAACTCGTCGCGCAGGTTGCCGATGCCGTTGCGCAGATCGGCGGTGCACACCGTCGGCGGACAGCGCTCCGCGCTCGTCCACCAGTCGACGACTTGCACGGAGTTGTACGCGAGGCGCGCGTCGTCCGGCATGCGCCAGTCGATGACCTGCTCGACGTTCGAGAGCGCCCAGAGCTGCGCTTCGTTCGGCCACCCGTTCGCCCGCGCGCGTTGCGTCTGCGCGAGGAGGAGCTTGTGCAACGCACCCGGATAATTCTTCTGCGGCCGCGCGAACTCGCGATCGCGATCGCGATTCGTGCCGGTGAATTTGCCGCGCATGTAGCCGACGATGAGGTTGTTGAAGAGGTCGTACGACGACAGCGACGGCTTGCCCGGCGCGGACGTGCATCCCGGCGCTGCGATCAACAAGCGGCTCCAAGCCGGCTGGCCGCGCGTGGTGCCGAGGAGGCGCCGCTTGCTGAGCGGCTTGACGGAGCCGATGACGTTCTTGAGCGAGATCCAAGGCGGCTCCGCGGACGATTGCGACAGCCGCGTCACGCCCAGCGCGTGATGCGCATGGATGACCGTCGAGACCGCGACGTCATCGAGATCCAAAGTCGCACTCACCCGCGCCGCCCGAATGATCTCCTCATCCTCGGCCGTCCGCTCCAGGCCCTGCGTCAGCACGCGCTCCGCCTCGGGATAACGTCCCGCTTCCGCCAACGCGGTGCCGAGCATCTGCGCGACGAGAAGATTCGTGGGCGCGGCATCGCTGATGGCCGCGAGCTGCTCGATGCGCACGTCGGCGTCGCCC
>DATLBM010000496.1:0-3389 GCA_035526885.1 Thermoanaerobaculia bacterium
CGTTGATTTCGCGCAGACGTGTGGCGGAGGCTTGGCCTGTCAGACGGGTCCGGGCCCGTGGGCCCGGCCGCCGGAGGCCTCTCGTCGTCCCCCAAAGCGTCACCGATAGATCTCGACATGCGGCGTGCCGTCGGCGCTGATCCAGCCGCGGTACATCCCTTCGCTGTTGAACGGCATCGCGAAGTTGCCTTTTGTGTCGAGGATGATCACGCCGCCTTCGGCCTTCACCGGTTCCAGTTTTTTGTGGATCACTTCATCGCCGGCGTCCTTGACCGACATGCCGCGATACTTCACCAGCGCCGCGATGTCGTGCGCCACCGTCCAGCGGATGAAGAACTCTCCGTGACCCGTGGCCGACACCGCGCAGGACTCGTTCTCCGCGTACGTGCCTGCGCCGATGATCGGCGCGTCGCCCACGCGTCCGTATTTCTTGTTGGTCATGCCGCCCGTCGACGTGCCCGCGGCGAGATTGCCGTTCCTGTCCAGCGCCACCGCGCCCACCGTCCCCATCTTCTTGTCTTCGGGCACCGAGTAGTGCGACGCCTGCGGCTTCTCTTTCAGCAGCTCCTGCTGCAGACTCTTCCAGCGGCGCTCCGTCCAGAAGTACGACGGGTCGACGATCTCCAGTCCCTGCTGCGTGGCGAAGAGCTCCGCGCCGCGGCCGACCATCATCACGTGCTCGGACTTTTCCATCACCGCGCGCGCGGCGCTGATCGGATTCTTGATGATGGTCACGCCCGCCACCGAGCCCGCGGCTTTCGTTTTGCCGTCCATGATCGCGGCGTCGAGCTCATTGCGTCCCTCGTGCGTGAAGACGGCGCCCTTGCCGGCGTTGAAGAGCGGGTTGTCCTCGAGCACGCGGATGGTCGCTTCCACCGCATCGACGCTCGATCCGCCCTTCATCAGCACCGCGTGTCCCGTGCGCAGCGCCTGCTCCATCCCTGCGCGATACTGCTGCTCGGCTTCGGCGGTCATGCTCTTGCGCGTGATCGTGCCGGCGCCGCCGTGAATCACCAGCATGATCTTTTCCGCGCCCGCCGCGCCGAGGGCGAACACGAATGTTGCAGTGACGAGGACGAGTCGTTTGAACATGATCCGTACGTTAGCACTACTCCTCCTGCTGGCGCCGTCGCTCCTGGCGCAGGGTCCGGCGCACGACTGGCGCACCATCGAGCTGCCGCATTTTCGGGTGCACTATCCGATCGAATTCGAGGCGTGGGCCATGCGCGCCGCGGAGCGCCTCGAGCCGATTCGCGATGAAGTGGCGAAAGAGATCGGCTACGCGCCGCCGCAGATCGTCGACGTGATCGTCGTCAATCCGATCGCCGAGCCGAATGGCAGCGCGTGGCCGCTGCTCGATTCGCCGCGCATGATCTTCTACGCGGAGGCGCCCGGCCCGGATGAGGTGATCGGAGCTTACGGGCACTGGATCGATCTGCTCGCGGTGCATGAGACCGCGCACATCGCGCACATGCTCCGCCCGGCCCGCAACCAATGGGAGCGACTCCTCGGCAAGACCATTCTGCCGTTCGCGCCGATCCTGCTCTCCTCGCCGCGCTGGGTGCTGGAGGGATACGCGACTGTGATCGAAGGACGCCTCACCGGCGCGGGACGTCCATCGAGCACCGTGCGCGCGCTGATCCTTCGGCGCTGGGCGGAGAGCGGGCGGTTGCCCACGTACTCGCAGCTCGATTCCGATCAGCGTTTCCTGGGCATGTCCATGGCGTACCTGATGGGCTCCGCCTATCTGGAATGGCTGGAGCGGCGTGGGGGACCGGAGTCGCTGCGCCACCTCTGGGCGCGGCTGACGGCGCGGCACCGGCGCTCGTTCGACGAGGCATTCACGGGCGTCTTCGGAGAATCGCCGGAGCGCTTGTACGGACAGTTCACCGCCGAGCTGACGGCATCGGCGATGACGCTCAAACGCGCGCCGCTGCAGGAAGGCGCGCTGTTCCAGGAGACGCCGCGCGCGTCGGGCGATCCCGCGGTGTCGCCGGACGGATCGCAGCTCGCCGTCGTCGTGCGCGCGAAGGATCAGCCGGAGAAACTCGTGATCTGGTCCACTGCTCCGGCCGATGAAGAAGAAAAAAAGTACGCCGAGGCGCTGAAGAAAATCCTCGAGCGCGATCCGGAAGACGTCGCGCCGGTGCGCACGAAACCTTTGCCGCGCAAGGCCGCGCACGAGCTGACGATGCCGGACGGCGGCGACATCTCCACGCCCCGCTGGACGCGCGACGGGAAGGCGGTCATCTTCGCGCACCGCATGCCGGATGCCGAGGGCGTGCTGCATTTCGATTTGTACCGGTGGGATTTCGAGCGCGTCGCGCGCATCACCGAGCTCGCGGATGTGCGCGACGCGGACGTGCTCGATGAGCACACCGCCATCGCCATGCGCAGCCGCTTCGGCGCAACGCAGCTCGTGAACGTCGATCTCGCGAGCGGAGCGGTGACGCCGCGCGGCGAGGCGTCGATCGATCACGTGCTCTCGCATCCGCGCGTGAGTCCGGACGGCAAGCGCGTCGCGCACATCGAGCACCGCGGCAAGTGGACGCTGCTCATCGACGGCGCGCCCGTCGAGTTGCCGGGCGATCCCGCATCGCCCGAATGGATCTCCAACGACGAGTTGATCGTGACCGTCTTCTCGCGCGGCTTCGCCGAGCTCTATCGCGTTTCGGCGAATGCCGCGACGCCGGTCACGCGCAGCGCGGGAGGCGCGTTCCAGTCCGCGCCGTCGAAACACGGCCGCGTGTTCTTCATGTCGCTGGAGCCGGACGGCTACGTCGTGCGCGTGCTCGATGAGATGAAGGAAGCGCCGGCGCCGCCGTCGTTTGACGCGACACTCGTCCCCGCCCTCCCACCCGTTGCCGAACGTAGGACGGGCTTCAGCCCGTCCCCCGGGGGAGGCGGGCTGAAGCCCGCCCTGCGTTACGGCGTTGGCCGCCAGGAATTCACCTGGCTTACCTCCCAAACGTGGGCGCGAGACCAACGATCTTTCGAGGTTGGCGTGCGCGCCGGCGACGTCATCGGAAAACTGGACACGATCCTCCTGGCATCCTTCGCCACGAACAACATGCCGCAAGGCATCGCGGTGGCCAGCGCGTGGCGCGGCTGGCCCGTCGAGCTCCACGCGCACGCGTATCACGCCGAAGACGAAACAGGCGGCGAGCTGCGCGCGCACTGGTCGCGGCGCTTCCCGCTTTCGAGACTGACGCTCGAAGCCGGCGCCAACGACGACTTCCCGTTCGCCAACGCCACGTTCTCCACGCGCCAGCAACTCGGCGCCACGCGCTTCGACGAAAGCGTCCGCGCCGAGGCCGATGACGAACACTGGCGCGGCCTCCTCGCCGCCGGCGTGCGTGCCGGCTCGCTGCGCTTCGGCGCGCGCTATC
>DATLBM010000497.1:0-9511 GCA_035526885.1 Thermoanaerobaculia bacterium
ACGGGCTTCAGCCCGGCGCCAGACGTAGGACGGGCTTCAGCCCGTCCAGGGGGGGGCGGGCTTCAGCCCGGCGCCAGACGTAGGACGGGCTTCAGCCCGGCGTCAGACGTAGGACGGGCTTCAGCCCGGCGCCAGACGTAGGACGGGCTTCAGCCCGGCGCCGGACGTAGGACGGGCTTCAGCCCGGCGTCAGACGTAGGACGGGCTTCAGCCCGTCCAGGGGGGGCGGGCTGAAGCCCGCCCGACGTTTAAGATACGCACACCATGGACGAACAGCAGGAACCGAAGAAAAAGCTCGAGGACTGGGGCATCGACGTCGACAGGTTCAAGGAGCGCGCGAAGGAGTCGCTGGAAAACGCGCGCGGCGATCTGAGCGAGATCACCGGCACGCTCCGCCAGACGCTCGTCCACGCCAAGGACGTCGTGGTCGGGCTGCAGAAGAACGGCTCACCCGCCGCCGCGGAGCTCAAGTCCGGTTTCGAGCGCGCGTGGCAAGAGATCGAAGGCGCGTTCCGCGCCGCGCGCGAGAAGGCCAAAGGGGAGCCGGCGCCGCCTGCCGATGACGAGCCGCCGTCGCCGTCGTAGGACCTACAGGAACTTTTCGACTTCGCCGATATCGATGGGCTTGTACAGCAGCCCCGCAACCAGATCCTGATCGGCGGCGCTCAGTTTCTGGTTCTGCACTCCCGTGATGATGATCGTGCGCGGCATGGGCTGCGGTTTGTGGCTGCGCAGAAAATCGAGCACGCCCCAGCCGTCGATGCGCGGCATCAGCAGATCGATGAACACGAACGAATACGTGTTGGCCTTGAGCAGCTTCACCGCGTCGGCGCCGTTCGCCGCCTCGTCGTATTCGATCTGGTGGCGCTGCAGCACGCTGCAGAGGATGTAGCGCGCGGAGGGGTCGTCATCGGCGACGAGTGCGCGCCGGCCGCCGATCACCGCTGCGGGCGGCGGCGCGGCGGGACGGAATCCCGGCGACGGCGCCTGCACCTTCGCGTTCGACAGCGTCGGTACCTGCGACAGACGCGCGCGATTGGGATCGCTGCGCAGCGAGTCGCTGAGCGCCTTCTTCAACTGGTCGCAAGTCTGGTAACGATCCGCGGCCTGCTTCTGCATGCAGCGGCGCACGATCATGGCCAGCGGCCGCGAGATGCCGAACGCCGCCTGCCCGATGTCGCGCGGCTCGTTCATCACGATCTGCAGCAGCACCTGCGTGGCCGCCTCGCCCGTGAACGGCTTCTGTCCGGACAGCATCTCGTAGAGCACGACGCCGAGGGAGAAGATGTCCGTGCGCGCGTCGACGGCGCGGCCGAGGGCCTGCTCGGGCGACATGTAGTGCGGCGTGCCCATGACCATGCCGCCCTGCGTGAGACTCGGATCCGCGGTGCCGCCGATCTGCTTGGCGATGCCGAAGTCGAGGATCTTCACGATCTTCTTCGACACCAGGATGTTGTCCGGCTTGATGTCGCGATGCACGAGGCCTTTCTCGTGCGCCTCCGACAAGCCGTCCGCGACGTGCGCCGCCACGCGCACGGCGTCCGGCGGCTGCATGGGCCCCTGCGCGATCATGTTCGAGAGCGGCTCGCCCTCGACCAGCTCCATCACGATGTAGAAGGACTGGTCGTGCTCGTCGATGCTGTAGATCGTGGCGATGTTCGGATGATTGAGCTGGGCGATGGCGCGCGCCTCGCGCAGGAAGCGCTCTTTCCACTCGGAATCGAGCGCCAGTTGCCGGGGCAGGATCTTGATGGCGACGTGGCGGAGCAGCTTGGTGTCTTCCGCCCGCCACACTTCTCCCATCCCACCCGCGCCGATCCGTTCCAGAAGGCGGTAGTTCCCGAGCTCCATCGGTTCCATACGTTATGCGCTTCTGAACCGTCCGCTGCGTCGGATGATGCCGTCGTAGGCCACGAGCACGCGACGAAACTCGGCGGCGATCTGCTCGATGGCTGCCTCCGCGCCGTCCATGCGTCCCTCGCGCGCATCGTGCTCGAGCGAGGAGGCCATGGCCAGCATGCGCTTCGCGCCGACGCTGCCGCTGGAGCTCTTCATCGCGTGCGCGGCGTTGGCGAGATCGCGCACGTCGCGCGCGGACACGGCCGCGCGCAGCGCGTCGATCCGCGACGGCACGTCCTGACGGAACGTCTTCACCAGTCCGTCCAGGAACCCATCCTGCGTGCGGCTGATGGCCAGGAATGAGCTGACCCGCTCGCGATCGAGCACGTACGAATCATCCCGCTCCATCACGTCCGGCGCCGTCTTGTCCTCGGGCGCCGATCCCTTGCTGGCCCACAGCCGGATCACCGCGCCGATCTGCTCGAGCGACACCGGCTTGGCGAGATAATCGTTCATGCCGGCGCTGATGCACTTCTCGCGCTCACCCGCCAGCGCGTGCGCGGTGATGGCCACGATGGGCATGTTCGCCACCGGGCCGTCCATCTGCCGGATGCGGCGCGTGGCCTCGTAGCCGTCCATGTCCGGCATCTGGATGTCCATCAGCACGATGTCGAACGGCTGCTTCGTGACGGCGTCGATGGCTTCCGCGCCGCTGCCGGCCACCACGCAGCCGTGGCCGAGGCGCTGGAGCTGGCCGATGGCGACGAGTTGGTTGACGCTGTTGTCTTCGACCAGCAGCACCTGCGCGCGCGCCGGCGTCTTCGGCTCCTCGAGCTCGAAGAAGGCGCGCGGCTGCGGCGTCGATCGCGCTTCTTCGACGAGCGTCGTCAGCGTGTCGCACAGCTGCGTGCGGCGCACGGGCTTGATCAGGAAAGCGTCGATGCCCGCGGACTCGAACGTGGTGATGTCCTGCCGCCGCCGCCCGAAGGACGTGAGCATGAGCAGTTTCGTTTTCGCGAGCGCCGGCTCTGCGCGAATGCGGCGCGCGAAGCCCATGCCGTCGTCGTCGTTGAGCTGCATGTCGAAGACGATGACGTCGTACCTGTTCTGCAGCGCCGCGGCGGCGCCTTCGGCCGCGCTCTCGGCTTCGTCGACTGCGATGTGCGTCGACGACAACTGCCGCGCCACCATGAAGCGATGGACCTCGTTCGGATCGACGAGCAGCGCGCGGTGTCCGTGCAGGTTCCAGCGCCGCGACGGCGCCGTCGACGCCTCGGCCTGCATCTGCAGCGGCAGCTCGAACCAGAACGTCGAGCCTTCGCCGGGCACGCTGATCACGCCGATCTCGCCGCCCATGGCCTCGACGAGCTGCTTCGAGACGGCCAGCCCCAGACCGCTGCCGCCGTACTTGCGCGTGGTCGTGCCGTCGGCCTGCGTGAACGGCGTGAACAGTTTCTGCTGCGAGGCGGGCTCGATGCCGATGCCGGTGTCCGTGACGAGGAATCGCAGCGTCACGCGCGCGTCGCGCAGCTCGGGCTGCATCACGGTGACCACGATCTCGCCGCGATCGGTGAACTTCACGGCGTTGCCGACGAGGTTCAGCAGCACCTGGCGGATGCGATTGAGATCGCCGCGCAGCATGCGCGTGACGTCGGGCACGACGAAGGTCCGGAACTTCAGCCGCTTCGCCGCCGCCCGCGCCGCGTAGTCCTCGGTCACGTGATCGATGAGGTCGTCGAGGTTGAAGTCCACCCATTCGATGGTGAGCTTGCCGGCCTCGATGCGCGCCAGGTCGAGCACGTCGTTGACGATGGTCAGCAGCGCCTCGCCGCTCTTCCTGATCATGTCCGCGTACTCGCGCTGCTCGGGCGTGAGGGGCGTGCCCAGGAGCAGGCCGGCGGTGCCGAGGACGCCGTTGAGAGGCGTGCGGATCTCGTGGCTCATGTTGGCCAGGAACTCCGACTTCGCGCGCGCCGACTGCAGCGCGGCATCGCGCGCGCGGGCCAGTTCGTGCTCCACGCCTTTGCGCTCGGTGATGTCGCGGGCGATGGCCTCGTAACCGGCGATGCGCTCGCCGCCCATCACCGTGAGCACGTTCTGTCCGACCCAGATGCGCACGCCGGACTTCGTGATCATGGGGAACTCGAAGTACGTGGCGCGCTCGCGGGCCTTGAACTGATGTTCGTAGAAATGCTGCGCGGCCTCGCGGAAATCGGGATCGACGAGGTCGAGGTAGTGGCGTCCGAGCAGTTCCTCTTCCTCGAAGCCGGTGATGCGGACGGAGGCGGGGTTCACGTAGGTGAAGCGCCCGCGGAAATCCGCCCGGTAAATGATCTCGTTCGCGTTCTCGATGATGTGCCGATAGCGCTCGAGCCAGTCGAGGGAGTCGTCGTTAGCCATGAATGGACCGGCACGATTGTACGGCCGGCCCGGCCGGCCGGCCGGCCGAATTGAGAATTGAGAATTGTGAATTGAGCATTCGAGGCGCCCAGGGGCGCCGAGCACCTCAATTCTCAATTCCCCATTCCCAATTCTCAATTCGCGAAGGCGTCAAGCCGAAGCGTCGCGCAGCCACGTGCCCGTCGTCGAATCATCCGCCACGCGCACGCAGTTGCGGCCCGAGTGTTTCGCCGCGTAGAGCGCGCGGTCGGCGCTGGCCACGAGTTGGTCCGCTGTCGCGTCGATGGCGGGCGTCATCGCGGCCACGCCGCAGCTCGCGCTCATGCGCCGGCCGTTGCCGTACGGAATGGCCAGCCGCTCGATTCCTTCCCGCAGCGTCTCGGCGACGCGGATCGCTCCGTCGGCATCCGTGCCCGGCAGGAGGATCGCGAACTCTTCGCCGCCGTAGCGCGCCACCACTTCGCCGCTGCGGCGGATCGTGTCGTTGAGGAACGAGCCCACGCGGCGCAGACAATCGTCGCCGGCCGGATGTCCGCGGCGGTCGTTGAGGTCCTTGAAGTGATCGAGGTCGAGCAGGATCAGCGCGAGCGCCTGCTGATGCCGCCGCGCGCGGTTCCACTCCTCCGCCATGCGCCGCTCGAACAGGCGACGGTTGGCGATGCCGGTCAGGTCGTCCTCGTGCGACAACGCTTCGAGCTGCTTCACGGCGACCTGCAGCTCCGCGGTCTGCTCGTCCACGCGCGCGCGCAGCGTCTCCGCCTGCCGCTCCAGCGCCGCGGTGCGCGCGCGGATCAACATCAGCACGAGCACGACGGCGAGGAAGATCCAGACGCCGATGGCCCAGCGGGTGAGGTACCAGGGCGAGATCACGCCGAACTTCCACTGCGCCTCTTCGCTCGGCCCCGAGCCCGCGCCGCGCGCGCGCAAGCGGAACGTGTAGTCGTTCGCGGCCAGCGTCGTGTAGTCGATGAACGGCTCCGACGTCCACTTGCTCCACTGCGTGTCGATGGGATCGAGGCGGTACTGATACTCGACGCCGGGCCGGTACGACACGGGCGCGAACTCGATGCGGATGCGGCCGAAGTCGTGGCGCAGCTCCACCTTCTCGCGCGGCGCGGTCACGCCGCCGTACAGCAGATGATCCGCGCCCGCGAGCACGCGCCGGATCAGCGGACGCGGTTGCGCCGCGAAGACGGCGGCCGAGGCAGCAGGATCGAAGCGGAAGAGACCTTTGTCGGCGGCGAACCAGATTCCGCCGTCCGCTGCAACCCGGATGTTCTGAATGTCGGACGCCGTGACGGAGACGAGCGGGCGTCCCTCGCGCGCGAAGCTGCCGTCGCGCTGGCGCTCGTACACGCGCGGCGGCGTGGAGTTGATCCAGATGTTGCCGCGCTGGTCCTGCGCGAGCACGAAGAATCCGCGCGGCGCTTTGAGATGGCCGAGGCGCGCGTCGGGGACGAGTTTCCCCTGAGGGCCGATCTGCACCACCTCGCCGCTGGCGCGTACGAACACCACGCGGCCGTCGACGGCGAACACGTTCATCTCGCCATCGCCGAACTGCCGGACGCTCTGATGCGGTCCGCGCGGATCGGTGACCTGCACCACGCCGTGAAAGACCGTGCCGCACCACAGGACGCCGTCGCGCTCGACGACGGACGCGATCTCGTGCCCGATCCCCGGCACCAGTCCCTCGTACGTCCACGTGCCGTTCACGCGCTTGGTCGAGCCGAGGCCGTCGCCGTGCGCGATCCAGACGCGCGAGGGATCGGCGGTGGAGCGATGCAGGTCGTACAGCTCGCGGTCGACGTCGATGACGTGCTGCAGCGGCGCGCCGGGCGCCACTTTGTAGATGCCTTTCGACGTCCCTGCGAGCAGCTCGCCGTCGACGGCGAGGACGCGCCAGGCGCTCTCCTGCATCGGCTCGAGGCGCGTGGCGGCGCCGCGCGAGTCGAGCTCGAAGAGGCCGTGCGAGGTGGCGGTGTAGAGCCGTCCCGCGAACTGCGTGACGTCGCCCGCGCTGCCGCGTATGCCCATGCGCGCGTCGAACACCGTCACGGGCGAGGCCAGATTGATGCGCGCGATCGGGCCTTCCATGGCCACCCACAGCGCCCCGTCGCGATCGACGAATGCTTTGCGCTGCACGGCGTCGGGAAGACCGGCTTCGACGCCGAGGGTTTGTTCGATGCGGCCCTGCGGGTCGAAGACGATCAGTCCGTGCGCGCGGGTGAGCAGCACCATGCGTCCGTCGTGCAGACGCGCCGAGCCGCTGACCGTCTTCCCCTTCAGCCATGCGGTCACTTTTGGCGCGAACGGCGTCGTGCCGCGGTCGTCGACGAGAAACAGACCTTCGTCGCGCGTCACCGCGACGAGGCTGCCGTTCACGTGACGCAACACCTGCACGACGCGCGTGCTCACACCCGCGGGCGTGATGGCGAACGTGTTCACGTCCAGGCGTTGCAGTCCGCCCGGCCCGCGCAGAAACACGCCTTTCGCGTCGGAGTAGCAGCCGCGCGGCGCGGATTCGGCGGGGAACTTCGCGATCGTCTTCGCGCTGCCGCCGTTCCACAGAATCAAGCTCGTTTCCGCGACGTAGAGAAATCCCGCGGGCGTCACGCACAGCTCGCGCACGTCGCCCACTTCACGCTCCGATGCGGGCAGCGTCGGCGCGAGCGAGTGGTACTCGTACGAGCCCTGCGCGTCGCGCGCGAGGTAGCCGAAGTCGTCGACCAGTCCCAGCGC
The DNA here is from genome assembly GCA_035526885.1 of Thermoanaerobaculia bacterium. Classification (GTDB taxonomy): domain Bacteria; phylum Acidobacteriota; class Thermoanaerobaculia; order Gp7-AA8; family Gp7-AA8; genus QHVT01. The sequence goes on from DATLBM010000497.1 coordinate 6,979, forward strand.
CACGCGTCCGCGCGCGTCCGTCTCGATCGACAGCGGCGCCTGATCGTGCGGCAGCGTGTGCAATCCCCACCACGCACCGTCGTAGGTCACCAGGCCGTGGAGATTGCCGAAGAGCATGACGCCGCGCGCGTCCTGCGCCACATCAAAAGTCTGCGGCCCCGCCTTGTGCACCTCGGCCGGATAGACCGTGATCAGCGGAAAGCCGCGCTCCGCCGCACCAGCGCGGCACGCCAGGAGAAGCAGAGCGCAGAGCGTCCGACGGCAGATCGCAGACATCGGGGGGACCGGCGGGACATTAGCATAACCAGCGATGAACGATGAGCGATGAGCGATGAGCGATGAGCGGGGCCCGAGTGTTCATCGCTCATCGTTCATCGTTCATCGCTCGCCTCAGTGTCCGGCGTACCAGTCGTAGCCGCGCTCTCCCCAGAAATCGGCCGGCCGGATTTGCGTGTAGCGGATCGTCCCGATGCGCTTGATGTTCTTGATGCCGTACTTGACCGGGATGGCCAGCCGCAGCGGTGCTCCGTGCAGCAACGGCAGCGGCGCGGCGTTCATCTCGAAGGCCAGCAGCGTCTGCGGATGCATGGCACTCTCGATGTCCAGACCGACGTAATAGGCGCGATCCGGAGTCTCCATCGAGACGTAAGGCGGCATGTGCGCCGGCGGGAACCTGGCCATGACGTCCGCGAGCGCGACGCCGCTCCACTCCACGATCGTCGACCATCCCTCGATGCAGCGCAGCTCCGTGATCATCGACTTGCGCGGAAACTGGCGCAGATCGTCGATGGTCAGCGCGACCGGTTGCGCCGCGCCCTCGATGTGCAGGCGCCACGCGTTGAGGTCGATGGCGGACTGCAATCCCAGGCGGCCATTGAGGCGCGCGCGAGTGACGTCCTCGCGGCGGAAACGCGGTGAGAGGCGATCGGGATCAAAGTACGCGCGCGCCAGGCGCTCGTTGTTCTCGAGCACGCGGCGCAACGGCCACTCGACGCCTTCGATGCGCGGACGCGTGCGCAGCCACTTCCATCCGCCGTACGCTGCGCCCGCCGCGACGGCCGCGGTGACGAAGCCGCGGCGGGTGAGGCGCTGCAGTTCTTTCTCCGCGTCAGTCATGGACCACCTCCACGCCCGTGATCATCGAACGGAAGTTGTTCCAGCCGGCGCGAATGACCTGAATGACGTGAATGAAAAAGAATCCGATGTAGCCCATCGTCAGCCAGAAGTGCACGAAGCGCGCGCCCTGGTAGCCGAACATCAGCGCCGACAGCCACGCGAACTGCACGGGCTTATAGATCGCGAGCCCACTCACCAGCGATCCCAGTCCCATGAGCGTGACGCCGACGTACGCGAGCCGCTGAATGGGATTGAACTTCGTCTTTCCCTTGCGCCACTCGCCGCTGACGAGCAGGTACGTCACGTAAAGAATGCCGTTGATCGCGAAAGGCCACATGAAAAAAAAGTGCAGCGCCATCCCCTCGGCCAGCCGGTTGTTGACGTGCACCGCGCGCCACACCGTCTGCGGCACCTTGACCGGCGCGTACGCAGGCCACGCCCAGTAAATGAGGATGCCGCTCCAGATCATGACGGCCAGGAGCGGAAAGTTGATCCAGTGAGCCCAGCGAACGGCGAGAGGATGCTTTCTGGCAAGGCGCATGGGAGTTCGATGCCGCAAAGGTGTTTCTGGTTTCTGGTTGCTGGTTGCTGGCGGTGCGTGGCCTGAAAGCCATGCTGCGCCAGCAACACAGCAACCGGCAACACAGCAACCAGCAACACAGCAACCGGCAACACAGCAACCGTTACCATGCACCCATGCGCCGCGCGCTTCTCATCCTCGCCATCGTGGCCGTGGCCTACGCCGGCTTCGTGGCGCTGGTGCGTCCGCGCAATGATCGCGACTGGTCCGCCGACCAGGCTGTGGTCCCGAGCGCCGCGATCCGCGGCCCTCTCGTCACCATCCGAAACATCCGCAACTTCCGCTACGAAAGCACCGACCGCTACACGCCCGCGTACTACGACAAAACGTTCAACATCAACGACCTCGACTCCGCGTGGTTCTTCGTCGAGCCGTTCGGCAAAGCCGGCGCGGCGCACACGTTCGTCAGCTTCGGATTCCGCGACAGAGACTTCGTGGCCATCTCCGTGGAGATCCGCAAGGAGAAAGGGGAGAGCTTCAATCCGGTCAAGGGACTGTTGCGGCAGTACGAGATCATGTACGTCATCGGCGACGAGCGCGATCTCGTGAAGCTGCGCACGAACTACCGCCACGATCCCGTGCACCTCTATCGCATCCGCACCACGCCCGAGCGGATGCGCGCCATGTTCCTGGCCATGATGCGGCGCGCGAACGCGCTGCAGGAGCGGCCGGAGCACTACAACACGCTGACCAACACCTGCACGACCAACCTCGTGCGCCACGTCAACGAGATCACGCCGCACCGCGTGCCGTTCAGCCCCGCCGTGCTGCTGCCCGCACACTCGGACCAGCTTGCATACGAGCTCGGCCTGATCGATACGACGGCGCCCTTCGAGC
>DATLBM010000498.1:0-4593 GCA_035526885.1 Thermoanaerobaculia bacterium
TCGGCGATCAACGGACAGGGCGTCACCGCGACGCTGCGCGCCGCGATCACGCGCATCCTCGACAACCTGAAAAATCAGGTGGACACGACGCTGCGCGAGGAAGAGACGCCGGCGGTCGTGGACGTGGCGACGATCGAAGACGCGCCTCCGGCCGTCGACACGGCTCCCTTCGAAGAGAACCCGTTTGCCGCCCCGCCGCCCGCCGACGATCACGGCGACGATCACGAAGAGGCGCTGGCGAGCGCGCGTGCGATGGTGGCGTCGCTGGAGTCGGCGCTGGAGCAGGCCCGTGCTCTCGTCGCGCGTTTGAAGACGTAGGACGGGCTTCAGCCCGTCCGGGGTGGGCTGAAGCCCGCCCTACGTTATGCTCCCGCGCCGTGACCTGGTACCAGGAATGGTTCGGCGAGGAGTACCTCGAGCTGTACGCGCATCGTGACGAGAACGAAGCCCGCCGCCAGGTGGCGTTCTTCCGCTCGCAGGTCGGCGACGTGCGCGGTCCGGTCCTCGATCTCGCCTGCGGCATGGGCCGCCACGTCCAGGAACTGCAATCCCTCGGCTACAGCCCGGTCGGGTGCGACCTCTCCTACACGCTGCTGCGCACCGGCATCCGCGAATATGGACGCATGCCGCTCGCGCGCGCGGACATGCGCCATCTCCCGTTCTGCGACGGCGTCTTCGCGGCCCTCGTCAACTTCTTTACTTCCTTCGGCTACTTCGAGACGGAAGAGGAGAACGTGCAGGTCGTGCGCGAGATGGCCCGCGTTCTCGATCAAGGCGCGCCGTTTCTCTTCGACTATCTCAACGTGCACCGCGAGCTGGAGAACCTCGTGCGGCGCGAGACGCTCGACACGCCCATGGGTCCCGTGAAGATCGAGCGCTGGTTCGACGGCGCGGAACGCTCCTTCAACAAACGGATTCAGATCGGTGAAAAGCGCTATCTGGAGCGCGTGCGCGGATACGATCTCGCCGAAGTGTCGTCGATGTTCGCGTCCTGCAATCTCTCGATCCGCGCCGCATTCGGCGACTTTGACGGCGCGCCGTACGAGCGCACGTCGCCGCGGCTGATCCTGGTGGGGAGTTGCGCGTGAGGATTCCGCTGGCGGAGTACCCGGGCTTCAACAAATTCGTGCTCGATTGGCTCGGCGGCGACGAACGGTTCCTCCGCCGCCGGCCGGAATTGAGAATGGAGAATGCGGAATCCAGAAAACGCCGCCGGGCCCCAATTCTCAATTCTCAATTCTCAATTCTCAATTCCAACCGGCGCTGGGGAATCTTCGCGGACGACGCGCTCGAAAAATGGCAGCGCGGCGAAACCCTCACCATCATCGCCGGCCAGCAGGTCGGCTTCGCCGGCGGCCCGCTCTACACGCTCGCCAAACTGGCCACGCTCGTGCGCCTCAAACGCGATCTCGAAAAGCAGGGCCTGCCCGTCACCGCCTTCTTCTGGCTGGCCACCGAAGACCACGACTTCGATGAAGTGGCCACGCTGAACGTGCCGGCCGGCGACCGCCAGCTCGACCTGCTCTGTATTCGCGCGGTCCGGACGGCGGACGCGCGCGCCGCCGTCGGATCGCTGGCCGTGCCCGAGCAGCTGATCACTCAGTTGCTCGCGCGGTACGACATTCCGCGGCCGGCGTGGCTGCGCGAAGGCATCACCTTCCGCGACTCCTTCGCCGAGTTGATCGCCAGCCTGTTCGGCAACGAGATCATCCTCGTCGACGCGCTCCTCCCGGAGCTGCGCAAAGCCGGCGCGCCGCTCTTCGACGAGATCGAGCGCCGCGGTGACGAAATTCAAAACGCTCTCCGCAACCGCGCACGCGAGCTCGAATCAGCGGGTTACCCGATTCAGGTCGAAGCACGCGATGGCGACAACTACACTCTTCTCTACGAGCTCGATCAACACAACCACCGCCAAACGCCAACCGCCAATCGCCAACCCGAAAACACTTCCACGTCCGCACTCACACGCCCGCTCCTGCAGGACTACGTCCTCCAGCCCGACATCTTCGTCGGCGGTCCGGCCGAGGTTGCGTACTACGCGCAGATCAACGTCCTGCACGAGCTCCTGGGCATCCGCGTGCCGCGCGTCGCGCTGCGCGGTCACGTGCTCGTCGCCCCGCAGCGCGTCGTGCGCACGATCGATCGCCTCGGCATCGCGCCGCGCGAGATCTTCTCGGACGCCGACGCCATCCTCGCCGAGCGCGAGCCGGAAGGCGTCGCGCGCATTCGCGAGCTGGCCGAGGAAGGAAAGCGCGAGCTGATGTCGCGCATCGAACAGATCGGCGACCTCGCACTGCCCGCGGATCACTCGCTGGCCGGATCGATCCAACGCAGCGTCGGCCATCTCGAATATCACTGGAACAAGCTCGCCGAGCGCGCCATCAAAGGCCTGGTGCGCAAAGACCGCGAGCGTCTGACGGCCGTTCGCGAAACGGTCTCCACGCTCTACCCCGACCATCACGTGCAGGACCGCGTGGTGAGCTGGTTCGCGTATTGGTGTCAGTATCGCCAGGAGTTGATCGAGCGCGTGATCGCGGAAGTGGAGCCGGACAGCGCTTTCTTGAGGATTGTGAGTTTATGAGCGACAACGTAGACATCATCTTTTTCGGCGCCCATCCCGACGACGTCGAGCTGTCGTGCGGCGGCACCATCGCCCGCTACGTGAAAGACGGCCTGCGCATCGGCATCGTCGATCTCACGCGCGGCGAGATGGGCACGCGCGGCACTCCGCAAACGCGCAGGAAAGAAGCCGCCGCCGCCGCCCGCACCCTCGGCTGCACCTTTCGTCAACAACTGGACTTTCAGGACGGCAACCTCCAGACCGGCCGCGAGCAGGAGCTGGAGATCATCGCCATCCTGCGCCAGCGCCGCCCGCAGCTCGTCGTCGCGCCATGGCCGGACGACCGCCATCCCGATCACACGCGCACCGGCCGCATCGTGACCGAGGCGGCGTTCTACGCGGGACTGCGCGCGCTGGAGACGGGACTGGCCGCGCATCGCCCGCAGACGACGCTGTACTACATGCAGAACTACATGATTCCGCCGTCGTTCGTGGTCGACGTGACCGCGCACTGGAAGACGAAGATGAAGGCGGTGCTCGCGTACAAGTCGCAGTTCCACGATCCGAAGTCGAAGGAGCCGAAGACGTTCATCTCCGATCCGAAGTTCCTGGAGATGATCGAGGGGCGCGGGAAACACTTCGGCGCGCTGATCAACGCGCAGTACGGCGAAGCGTTCATCTCGAAGCAGCCGCCACGCATCGACGACGTGATCGCCGCTTACGCAGGCCGCGAGATATGAGAATCGGGATCACGTGCTATCCGACCTTCGGCGGCTCCGGCGTCGTGGCCACGGAGCTCGGGCTCGCGCTGGCAAAGCGCGGCGACGACGTGCACTTCATCAGCTACGCGATGCCGTCGCGCCTCAACGTGCTGCGCGAGCGCGTGCATTTTCACGAGGTCAACGTCACTCCGTACCCGCTGTTCGATCCGTACCCGCCGTACACGCTGGCGCTGGCGACGAAGATGGCCGAGGTCGCGGCGTACGAGAAGCTGGAAGTGCTGCACGTGCATTACGCGATTCCGCACGCCATCAGCGCGTACCTCGCCAAGCAGATCCTCCGCTCGAATCTGAAGGTCATCACCACGCTGCACGGCACGGACATCACGCTGGTCGGCCGCGACGAGAGCTATCTCCCCATCACGAAGTTCGGAATTGAAGTGTCCGACGGCGTGACCGCGGTCTCGGAGTGGCTGAAGAAGGAGACCGCCACGAACTTCCATACCGACAAAGCGATCGACGTGATCCCCAACTTCGTCGACCCGAAACGCTTCCGCCGCGACAGCGCGATCTGCAACATGTTCGCGTCCCCCGGGGACAAGCTGGTCTGCCACGTGTCGAACTTCCGGCCGGTCAAGCGCGTGATGGACGTCGTGCAGACCTTCGAGAAGATCCTGGAGAAAGTGCCGTCGCGATTGCTGATGATCGGCGACGGTCCGGAGCGCTCGAAAGTCGAGGCCTACGCGCGCGCCCATCACCTCCGCGACCGCGTCTTCTTCCTCGGCAACGTCCCCAATCTCGAAGAAGTCCTCGGCGCGTGCGACCTCTTTCTGCTGCCCTCGGAAACGGAATCCTTCGGCATGGCCGCGCTCGAGGCGCTGGCGTCCGAAGTGCCGGTCATCGCCACGCGCGCGGGCGGCTTGCCGGAAGTCGTGACCGAAGGGGACACCGGCTTTTTGCTTCCGGTCGGCGACGTCGCCGGAATGGCCGAGCGCGGAATCGAGATCCTCGCCAACGACGAGCTGCGCAAGCGCATGGGCAAACGCGGCCGCGAGCTGGCGGTGGAGAATTTCGATGAGGAGAAGATCGTGCCGCGCTACCGCGAGTTGTACGAGCGCACCGTGTCATCCTGAGCGAAGCGCAGCCAAGTCGTCGTGTCATCCTGAGCGGAGCGCAGCGGAGTCGAAGGACCTTCTGCGTGCCATGCAACGGGGAAGGTCCCTCGACCGTCCTCCGCTTCGCTGCGGCGGCTCGGGATGACACCTGCGGAGCGCGCCGCGTGTCATCCTGAGCGGAGCGTCAGCGCAGTCGAAG
>DATLBM010000499.1:0-2975 GCA_035526885.1 Thermoanaerobaculia bacterium
CTGGCCTCCGCGTCACAACGTGTCGCGGAGGCCAGGCCCGCAAACGGGGTCTGGGGCCCGTGGCCCAAGCCGCCGGTGGCCCCTCGTCGTCCCCTTCGCGAAGCGCTACCGCGACCCCAGCTCGTCCTCGATCACGGTGACGAAGTGATCCAGCGTCTGGCTTCCGCTGAGCATCCGTCCGTTCACGAAAAACGTAGGCGTCACTTCGATGCCGAGGCGGTGGCCGTCTTCGACGTCCGATTGAATTTCGGCGAACGTCGAGGGATCGTCGAAGCAGGCGGCCATCGAGTCGAGCGGGAGCCCGAGGGACTGGCCGATCTGGAGGATGCGATCGCGGGAGAGGTCGGCCTGGCCGGCGAAGAGCGCGTCGTGGAACTCCCAGTACTTGCCTGATTTCGCTGCGCAGTTCGCGGCTTTGGCGGCGGTCATGGCGAGCGGGTGGATCGGCAGCGGGTAGTCGCGAAACGTGACGGCCACCTTGTCGCCGTAGACCTGTTGCAGTCGCGCCAGGATCGGCTCCGCCTGCGCGCAGTACTGGCACTGGAAGTCGCTGAACTCCACGATCTGCACCGGCGCGTTCTTCGCGCCGCGCACCGGATCGTCATCGGACGAGACGGTCAGGCGCGGCGGCTGCACGAGGTAGGCGACGCGCGGTTGCTGCGGCAATGCGTCGATGAGCGCGCGTTTCTTCTGATCGATGCGCGCGTTGCGGATGGCGCGCTCGACCTGCTTCTCCGGCGGCTCGCTCGACGACGAGGTGCGGCGGCGGTTGATCTCGTAGTTGATCGCGAACTGAATGTCGTCTTTGGTGACGGGCGCGATGCTGCTTTCGATCTGGCGCGACAGCTCTTCCGTGGTGAGGTGCTTCGCGGCGGCGGCGCGCGCGAGCTTGCGATCGTCGACGAGCCGCTGCAGGAAGATCTTCTCGGCGTTGTAGATCTCCTCTTCGCCTTTGGTGATCTCCGTGCGCATCCCGGGATCGATCTCCGCGAGGACGTTTTTGAACTCGCTCGCGATCACGTCCGCTTCCGAAACGTTGCGCTGCTTCGCCTCGGACGCGATGGTGCGGCGGCCGAGGACGTCGCGCACCGCGCGCGCTTTCGTTTCCGCGAGCTCGGAGAATTTGCTTTCGTATTCGCGGCGGACGTCGTCCGGCAGCGATGCCGCGAGCTCCGCGCGAGTGACGGGCGTGCCGTCGATCGTGGCCAGAACGGCGTCCGGCTGCGGGATCGCGGCGCGAAGAGAGAAGGCGAAGGCGAGGGAGAAAAGGAGAAGGCGTCTGGTCATGAAGTCAAAAAAAGAGGGCGGCCGGAGCCGCCCTCTGCACGCGAACGGAATCGACTACGGGACGACGCAGCCTCTGTCCTTGTTCGAGTACTCGGGCTGAACCCAGTACACGCCGGCCAGCTTGTAGAGATTGTGCCACGCGCACTTGTCGTCGGCCTCGTAGCCGGCGCGGTCAAACCACGCGTTGCCGGCGTCCGACGGGTCGGTGACGGCCTCGCGGATCTCGTGCGAGGTGACGATGGTCTGCATGTCGGTGACGGTCTTGCCCGTGAGCGAGCATCCCGAGCAGTTGTTGTACGGATAGACGGCGTACTTCACGTGCAGGCCGCCGACGTTGGCCCACGAGTGATAGCCGCAGTAGCCGACGTTCGAGCCGCCGCAGCCCGTGCTGCTGCCGCTCGTGGAGACGAGGCCCTGCGGGAAGTACAGACCGATGACGGTGGTGGTCTGGTTGCCGCTCAGCGCCGCGGCCAGCGGTCCGTTCACCAGGTTGGCGACGTACGACTTCACTTCGGTGTCGCTCAGGATGTTGTCGCCGGTGAAGGCGGTGTAGTAGCTCGTGTCGACGTACGAGCCGCGGAACGCCAGCGCGCCGGAGATCGCGTTGCCGCTCTTCGAGTACTGCGTGATGATGTTGTAGTCGGGAGTGTTCGAGAACGCCTGCACCATGCCGTTCAGCGTGGTCTGCAGCAGCGACGCCGTGGCGCTGCCCATGTAGACGTTGAAGACGCCGGCATTCGACATGACCGGCCCGCCGTGATCGAGCAGGCTTCCGGCGCCGTAGCTGGCGCGATAGACAGCGGCACCGGTCTGCGGAGCGTCGGTCGACGCGCCGCGCGCCGAGGGATCGACGCCGGCATTTCCTGGAGTGGCCATTCCATGAATCAGCTCAGCACGGTCGCCTTGCATGATGAAGGGGTTGTCCGAAGCCTGTCCGAATGCGGCGGCGGCGATGAGAAACGTTCCAAGGACCACGAGGCTGAGTCTTTTCATCCAATGTTCTCCTCTGAAGTTGGTTGCTGCAGCCTCGCTCTTGAGCAAGCGGTTGACCATCGCGTCACACGTTCATCCAACGCGCGTCAACCCGTTGATTCCATTCGCATTGTCGTCGTCGTGCCGCGCGCTGGCGCCGTTGCGAAGGTGGGTCCGAAGTACCCCAGTGCGCAGCACTTGACCCGGTAAAGGGTCAGACCCGCTACCAATGACTAAATGCAGCGTTTTCAGCTATTTAGGTCACAAATAGAAACGCGTGTCGGATTATGACCTGGACGCTTGCAGCCACCGCCGCACCGGCGCATCATGCCCCGATGTCCGCCTCGGAAACGTCACTGCTCGAACGCATCGCCCGGAACCTTCGCGCGCTTCGCGAAAGCCACGGGCTGACGCGCGAACAGCTCGCCGCCGCCACGAGCGTCGACGCGCAGATGATCAAGCGCATCGAAGCCGGCCGCGCCAATCCGGCGCTGGTCGTCCTCTCGCGGCTCGCTGCGGCGATGACGATCTCGCTGTCGGTGATGCTCGCCGCCGACGCCGGAGCCAGTGAGCTGACGTTCGTGACGGATCGCGAAACGGAAGCCTTCGAAGCCGAAGAAGTCGGCGAGACCCTCGGCGCATTGCGCCGCCGGCAGAACGTCTCGCAGCGCGAGCTGGCGCGCATCGTCGACCTGCGCACCAGCACCATCCATCGC
>DATLBM010000500.1:0-12618 GCA_035526885.1 Thermoanaerobaculia bacterium
GCCGGAGAGGCCCCAGGAGAAGACGGGAGCAAGAGCAGGGAGCGGAAGCGACTCGGCCTCGGAGAGAAAAGACAGAGCGAGAGAGTTGAACTCCGAAGGCGTGTCCCACATCGCCACGTGTGCCGCGCCCGGAATCGAAACCAGCCGCGAGCCCGCGATCTCCTGCTGCATCGCCTGGCCGTAGACCAGCGGCACGAGCGGATCGTTCTCGCCCCACACCAGCAGCGCCGGCGCGCGGATGGCGTGCATCCATGCGCGCATGTCGCCGCGCATCACGCGTGCGCCCGACACTGCCACCGACGCCGGTCCCGTGCGCAGAAAATCCGGGACCAGCACGCGCGCGATGCTCGCGCCTCCGTACGGGAAATGCGGCACCGCGCGCACGTGCGGTCGCGGATCGAGCTTGAACGGCATCCCCGCGGCATTGACGAGGATGAGTGAGCGTACGAGGTCCGGCCGTTCCGCGGCCAGCGCGATGGCGATCTGTCCGCCCATCGAGTGACCGATCAGGTGCACTGGCTCGCCGAACGTTTCCAGCCAGCGCGCCAGCAGCGCCGTCGTTTCGCCGAACGACGGCAGAAAGCGCGGCAGATCGAAGGCCGCGACGAGATGCTGCGCCGCCAGCGCGTCGATGTTTCGGGACCACCATCGCGACGATCCGCTCAGCCCGTGCAGCAACACCACCGGTGTGCCGGCACCGGTGCGCGTCTCGCGAAGCGAGTACGGCGGGAAGCTGAGCGTCGTCGTCACTACCGCATGCGGCCTTGCTCCACCATCAAGCAACGATCCTGCACGACCTTGATCCCCGCCTCCGCCAGGCGCTGCGCCGCCTCGTCGTTGCGGATCCCGAGCTGGAACCAGACGTACTTGGGCTTCGCCGCGAGGATGTCGTCCACGTGCGGCGGAATGTCCTGCGGACGGCGGAACACGTTCACCATGTCGATGTGACGTCCGACCGCCGCGAGCGTCCGGAACACGGGCCGCCCGAAGATCTGCGTCACGTCCGGGTAGTACGTCGGCACGGGAATGACGTCGTAGCCCTCCGACAGCATGTGCGCCGGCACGTAGTGCGCGGCCTGCGTCGCGTGCGACTCGGGCTTGATGCCGAGGACGGCGATCGTTCGGGTGTCGCGAAGCATCGCGGCGATGCCGGCGGCATCGGTGACGAGGTTCTCTTTCCAGTCAGCCATGGGCGCGTACAGTACCAGACGTTTCGCGGGAGGCCGGAATTTGTTATTACGCGTTCCTCTTTCGACTTTCATCACCATGAAGCGAGCCGGTCTGGCCACTTTTGCACTGCTGATTGCCGTGTCCGCCTTCGCAGGCGAGACGCAGCGCTACATCGTCGGTACGCAGCGCACCGCACGCGTCGGCTCGCTCTCGAAAGAGCTCAGCGATCCGGCCGGGCGCCGCGTGCGCACGTTCCGGCTGATCGACGGATTCGCGGCCGATCTCACGCCGGAAGAAGCGAGCGCGCTGCGCCGCGATGCCGGCGTGCGCTACGTCGAACGGGTCGTCGAGCGCCATCTCCACGCCTCCGTGTCGAAGCCCGGCGAGCAGATGATTCCGTCCGGCGTCGCGCAGGTACATGCGCCGCAGGCGTGGGCGGGATGGCGGGGCGGCGGCGTGAACGTCGCCGTGATCGACTCCGGCATCGACTGGACGCATCCCGACGTCGCGTACGCGTACGCCGGCGGATACAACGTCATCGAAGACACCGACCAGCCGCTCGACGACCTGGGTCACGGCACGCACGTGGCGGGCATCATCGGCGCGACGAACAACGTCTTCGGCGTCGTCGGCGTCGCGCCGGGCGTGCGCCTGTGGGCGCTGAAAGTCGTCGACGAAAACGGTCAGGGCGTCATGGACGACGTCATCGCCGCGCTGGAGTGGGTGGCCGACAAGAAGAAGGAAGCCGGCGGACGCTGGGTCGTGAACATGTCCCTCGGCGGCACCACCACTTCGATCGCCGAGCACGAGGCATTCACCAAGGCGGCGAGTGAAGGACTGATCCTCGTCGCGTCGTCCGGCAACACGTCGACGGCGTCCACGACGGCAGCGGTCGAGTATCCCGCGGCCTATCCGGAAGTGATCGCGGTCGGCGCGACCGGCGAGACGAACGTCCACGCGAACTTCTCCAACGGCGGTCCGGAGCTCGACTTCGTCGCGCCCGGCGTGCGCATCGTGTCGACGGTGCTCACCGGCGGCGCGTGGGTCTCATACGCCCGCACCGACGACAGGATCATCACCACCAAACCGCTCACCGGCGCGCAGATCGGCAAGCTCTCGGGCGAGTGGGTCTACTGCGGACTCGGCGGCGTGAACGATTTCCCCGCATCCGTGAACGGAAAAATCGCGCTGATCAAGCGCGGCGGCGACACGTTCGCCGACAAGACGCGTCACGCGCTGGCCGCGGGCGCGATCGGCGTCGCGTTCTTCAATCACGACGAGTCGAACTTCTCCTTCACGCTGAAGCCGGCCGACGATCCCGACGCGCAGACGTATCCGTGGCCGATCGCCGTCGCCATGAGCAAGGCCGACGGGGACGCGCTCGCGGCGAGAGGATCGGGGAAGATGACCATCGCCTACGATCCCGACGATTACGACGTGAAGAGCGGCACGTCGATGTCCGCGCCGCACGTGACCGGCGCGATCGCGCTGCTGTGGGCGATGGCGCCCGATGCCACCGCCGCGCAGATCACCAACGCGCTCATCACCACCGCCACGGACCTCGGCGATCCCGGCCGCGATGTTCTCTACGGCAACGGACAGATCGACGTTTTCGCCGCGTCGAAGATGCTCGCGCCGAACGCGTACACCGGAATCACCACAGGACGCCGCATTCTCACCCGTCGCAGAAACTGATCTCAAAGAGAAATCCTCAGGAGGCTTTCATGTCACGACGTTGGTTCGCCGTCTCAGCAGTCCTCGCAGCATCACTCGCGTTGTCCGCGCATGCCGCGGATCCGGCGCGCTCGCGCAACGCGGAATTGCCGCTCGATGAGACGGCGCTGCGTGCGATGTTCGATCTCGCACCGGGCGTCGTTGCGACCGAGGGCGGCGGCACGACCGTGACCGGGTTTACGGTGGACGTGGTCATCGCCCGCATCGGCGCGGACGGCAAGATCGTGACGGCGTGCGTCGACACGAACGAGGCGGCGCAGAAGTTCCTCACCGCGCCGATCGAGAAAATCGCGAAGCCCGAGGCGCAGCAGCAGTGAAACGCCTTCTCCTTTCTTCTCTTCTCGTTCTCTCCGCGACGCCGCTCCTGGCCGGCACGGGCAAGTTCGTCATCATCAACAACGACCCCGCGGGCGTCGGCTTCAACGATCCCACGCCGCGCACTCCCGTCGGCGGCAATCCCGGCACGACCCTCGGCCAGCAGCGCATGAACGTGCTGCAGCAGGCCGCGGCGCGCTGGGCCGCCGCGCTCGATACCAACGTCGACATCCGCGTGCGGGCGCAGTTCAACTCGCTCGAGTGCGACGCCACGTCGGCCGTGCTCGCGTCCGCGAATTCGCAAACGTGGAGCGAGAGCTTCACCAACGCGCCGCGCCCGAACGTGTGGTATCCCGCCGCGCTGGCGAACAAGTTCGCCGGCCGCGATCTGAACACTGCGACGGACGACATCTTCATCCAGTTCAACCGCGACCTCGACGGCCCCACATGCTTCGGCGACCGCGGCTTCTACTACGGCCTGGACACGAAGGAAGGCGACGAGACGTCGATGTTCACCACGGCCATGCACGAGATGGCGCACGGCCTGGGCATGTCCGGCCGCGGCTCGGACTTCGTCTCCAACAAGCCGTCGATCTTCGACATCTACACGCTCGATCGCGCCGCCGGCCGCACGTGGGACCAGCTCAGCACGCAGCAGCGCCAGATCTCGGGGACGAACACGAGCAATCTCGTGTGGAACGGCCCGAACGTCACGGCGAAAGCCGCGCAGACGCTCGAGCGCGCGACGGTCTTCACCGTCACCGGTCCCGCCAACGTGGCCAGGAATTACGACATCGGTACGGCCAGCTTCGGCGCGGCCGCGAATCGCAGTGCGATCGCCGGCACCGTCGTGGCCGCGCGCGACGCGGCGAACGAGGAAGGACCGACGACGCTCGACGGATGCACCGCGTACGAGAACGCGAGCGAGGTGGCGGGCAGGATCGCGATCGTCGATCGCGGCGTCTGCACGTTCGTGGTGAAGGCGCAGCAGGCGCAGGCCGCGGGCGCGACCGCGCTGGTCATCGTCGACAACCGCAAGGACACCTGTCTGCCGCCGTCGATGGCCGGCAACAGCGACGTGGTCACGATTCCCGTGATCAGCCTCACGCAGGACGAAGGCACGGCGCTGCGCAACGCGAGCAGCGTGAACGCGATGCTGCGCGTCGATCCGAGCCGCTTCTCGGGAGCGTCGCCGGAAGGCTACGTGCGCCTCTACGCGCCGTGCACGTTCAGCGGCGGGTCGTCGCTGTATCACTGGGACACGCCGGCCACGCCCAACCTGCTCATGGAACCGAGCATCAACAGCGACCTGATCGACAGCCTCGATCTGTCGCTGTTTCAGATGATGGACATCGGCTGGACGCAGCCGCCGCGAACGGGACGACGCGTTCTGCACCGCTGAAAAGCGACGGTGCGAAAAAAACGGGCGGCTCAGGCCGCCCGTTGTCGTATAAAATAACTCGCGATCGTCCCTCGCGGACCCAAAACCTATGAATCGACTGCTCGTCGTCCTCGCCGCCCTCGGCCTCGCTCTTCCCTCGCTCGCCGCCTCGCGGCAGCGATACACCATCGTCACCGATGGCGCGCCCGCCGCGGCGGCGTCGCGCATCGCCACGAATGCCGCCGACAAAGCGGAGCTGCGCATGCGCACGTTCCGCAACGTGAACGGTTTCGCGGCCAGCCTCACCGACGAGGAAGCGATCGCGCTGCGCGCCACTCCGGGCGTGACCGCCGTGGATCCCGTCGTCGAGCGCCACGTGACGTCGCTCGGAAAGATCAAGCCGAACCTGGCCAGCTTCACCAAGCAGGTCACGCCCTGGGGACTGCCGGCGCTGCACGCCGATCAGGTGTGGCCGGTGACGAAAGGCGAAGGCATCAACGTGGTCGTGCTCGACACGGGCATCGACTTCAATCATCCGGACCTGAAGGCCGCGTACGTCGGCGGCTACAACGTCCTCGATCCCGCCGCGCCGCCGATGGACGACAACTTCCACGGCACGCACGTAGCCGGCACGATCGCCGCGACGAACAACGCGTTCGGCGTGGTGGGCATCGCGCCGGGCGTGAAGCTGTGGGGCGTGAAGGCGCTCGACACGCAGGGCAAAGGCTACGACGAAGGCATCGCCGCGGGACTGGACTGGATCATGTCCAAGGCCAAAGAGGTCGGCGGACGCTGGGTCGTGAACATGTCCTTCGGCTCCGGCGCGGAAGGCGGCACGCTCGAGCGCAAGGCCGCGGAGAAAGCGATCGCGCAGAACATCGTCCTCGTCGCGGCGGCCGGCAACGGCGGCTCGTTCCATCTCGATTTTCCCGGTGCGTATCCGGGCGTGATCGCGGTCGGTGCGGTCGGCGAAGACGGCAAGCGCGCCGACTTCTCCGCGTACGGCGGACACATGTCCATCGTCGCGCCGGGCGTCTCGCTGCCGTCCACGCTTCCCGAGAACTATCTCGAAGACTCCGACATCACCCTCGGCGATCAGGTCTTCCATTCGCGCGGCACCATCGGCTCGCCGAAAACCTCGCTCACCGGACGGCTGGTCTACTGCAACCTCGGGCGTCCCGGCGAGTTCCCCGTCACCGTGCAGGGCAACATCGCGCTGATCGATCGCGGCGACAACGCATTCCGCGAGAAGTCGCGCAACGCGAAAGAAGCCGGCGCGGCGGGCGTGGTCATCATCGACAACGTCCCCGAAGTGGGACTGAAGCCGTTCACGCTGCTGCCGAAGGGATGTCCGGGGCCGGAGTGCGGCGAGGACTGGAACGACTACGCGTTCCCGCTCACGGTCAACGTCACGTACGAGGACGGGGTGAAGCTGAAGGCGCTCGCGAATCGCGAGACCACGGTCGCGTATGAGTGGGTGCGCTACGGTCCCGCGAGCGGCACGTCGATGGCGTCGCCGCATGTCGCCAGCTCGGCGGCGCTGCTGCTCGCGCTCGATCCGACGCTCGTGCCGTCGGACCTGCTGAAGGTGCTGCGCAACACCGCGCAGGACACGGCCGAAGAAGGATGGGACTACGAGACGGGATGGGGCATCGTCGATGCGCTGGCCGCGGCGCAGTACGTGGCGCCGGACAAGTTCAACGTTCCGCCGCCGCCGGGCTCGCGCCGCCGCAGTTCACGACCGTAAACGGGGCCGGGCGGAAGCCCGCCCTGTGTGTGATTAAATACGCCGCCGCTGACGCGCATCCCCCGCGCACACTCTTCAGCGAGACGGGAGACTCACCACCATGCGGATCGGCGTACCGACCGAGATCAAGAACAACGAATATCGCGTGGGCATGACGCCCGCCGGTGCACGCGACCTCGTGGCCGACGGCCATCACGTCTACGTGCAGAAAGGCGCCGGCGACGGCAGCGGCTTCGGCGACGAGGAGTACACCGCCGCCGGCGCGACCATCCTTCCCGATGCCGATGCCGTCTATGACTCGGCGGACATGATCGTGAAGGTCAAGGAGCCGATTGCTCCGGACCTCAAGCGCCTCAAAGAGGGGCAGCTGCTCTTCACCTACCTGCACCTCGCGCCGGTTCCGGATCTCACTGAGGAACTGCTGAAGAAAAAGATCGTGGGCGTGGCTTACGAGACCATCACCGACGAGCGCAAACGCTCGCTGCCGCTGCTCACGCCGATGTCGGAAGTGGCCGGCCGCATGTCCGTGCACGTCGGCGCGTACTACCTCCATCGCCCGAACAACGGCCGCGGCGTGCTGCTGGGCGGCGTGCCGGGAACGCTGCCCGCGGACGTGATCATCATCGGCGGCGGCGTGGTCGGCACGAACGCCGCGAAGATGGCCGTCGGCCTCGGCGCGCGCGTCACGATTCTCGATCTCAGCCTCGACCGCCTGCGCCAGCTCGACGACATCTTCCGTGGCGACGTGCAGACGCTCGCCTCTTCGCGCGCGCACATCGAGGACGCCGTGCGCCGGGCGGACCTGCTCATCGGCGGCGTGCTCATTCCGGGCGCGGCCGCGCCGAAGCTGGTCACGCGGCAGATGGTCTCGGAGATGAAGAAAGGCTCCGTGATCGTCGACGTCGCGATCGATCAGGGCGGCTGCGTCGAGACCGCGCATGCGACCACGCACTCCGATCCGGTGTACGAGGTGGACGGCGTCGTTCACTACTGCGTCGCGAACATGCCCGGCGCGGTGCCGCGCACGTCGACGATCGCACTGACCAACGCCACGCTTCCCTACACGCGCATGCTCGCCAACCTCGGCTTCGACAAAGCCGTACGCCAGAACGCCGGACTCGCGGAAGGCGTGAACGTGTACCAGGGACAGATCACCTACCAGGCCGTGGCTACGTCGCAAAGCCGCCCGTACACGGCACTGTCCGA
Organism: Thermoanaerobaculia bacterium; assembly: GCA_035526885.1. Lineage (GTDB taxonomy): Bacteria > Acidobacteriota > Thermoanaerobaculia > Gp7-AA8 > Gp7-AA8 > QHVT01. The sequence continues at coordinate 7,554 of DATLBM010000500.1, forward strand.
TCTTCTTTGAGACCGTGACCACGAACATCCGCGTCTACTTGCTGAAAGACGGCGTCCTCCATCACGGGGACGCCGCACTCATCGACGACTGGCATCGCGACTCGGATGAAAAGCTCTGGGTGGACATCGAAGACCCCGTGCAGGACGTCATCGAGCCGCTGCTCGAGGAGCGCTTCGGCTTTCACGAGCTGGCGGCCGAAGACACGCTCTCCGCGAACACGCTTCCGAAGTACGACTCGTTCAGCGAGTACGACTTCTTCATCTTCCGCACCGTCGACGTGAACGTCTCCGAACACCAGTCGGAGACGTTCAAGATGGCGTCGTTCCTGGGCCGCAACTTCCTCTTCACCGTCCATCGCCGTGCGTTGCAGGCGGTGGACGACGTGTGGCGACGCGTAGGCAGCGGCGATCCGCGCATCGTGGGACGCGGGCCCGACTTCCTGCTGTACACGATCGTCGATGCCATGGTCGACGCGCACTTTCCGCTCATCGAGCAGATCGAGGAAGCGGTCGACGATCTGCAGGACAACATCTTCGCGAATGCCGAGGACATGCATCTCGATGAGCTGCTGCACCTGAAGCGGGACATCAACGTGCTGCGCCGCCACTCGCTGCCGCAGCGCGAGCTGCTCAACCAGATCTCGCGCGGCGACGCGCGCTTCATCCAGCGCGAGCACCTCATCTACTTCCGCGACGCCTACGATCACATGTTCCGCATCAGCGAAACGATCGACGTGGATCGCGACCAGATGACGGGCACCATGGACGCGTACCTCTCGGTCGTGGCCAACCGCACGAACGAGATCATGAAGGTGCTCACGATCTTCTCCGCGATCATGCTGCCGCTGTCGCTGATCGCCGGCATCTACGGCATGAACTTCGAGCACATGCCGGAGCTGCACTGGCTGCACGGCTATCCGTTCGCGCTGGGGCTGATGATCGGCATCTCCATCCTGATGATCGGCTTCTTCGCGCGCAAGGGATGGATCACGATGCCGCGGCCGAAGCGGCGGCGGCGAAGACTGTAGGATGTCGGCATGCTCCGCGGGCTGGCCGCATTTCTCCTACTCCTCACGTCGACTGTCGCGGGCGCCGCGACGTATTCGGTAACGAACGTCAACGACTCGGGCGCCGGCTCGCTGCGCCAGGCCGTCAGCAACGCGAACGCGAACGGCGGCGCCGACACGATTACGTTCAACATCGCCGGTGGGGGGCCTCACGTCATTTACCTCGCCTCGGACATCTCGGTCTTCGGTGCGGTGACGATCGATGGCAGCACCGATCCGCACGGCATCGTCATCGACGGTGCGAGCATCACCCTCGCCGGCGACGGATCGACGATCGACACGCTGGGGTTCCGCTGCGCGAGTTGCAACGGCATCGTGATCGTAGCGGGATCGGGCGACCGCATCGTCAACTCGACGTTTGGCCCGATCGACGGCTCGGGCATCTCGATCCGCGCCGGCAGCGATCACGTCGTCGAGGACAACGTGTTTGTCTCCTGCACGCGCGGCGTGCACGTGGTCGGCAGCGCGGCGCAGCCGCTCATTCGCCGCAATTCCTTCGGCCGCGCCGGCGAAGGAAACCAGACGGGCGTGTGGGTGGACGGGCTGCCGTCGCCGGCCATCGACGAGAACACGTTCGCCTTCAACGGCATCGGCGTGAGCGGCTCATCGAAAGTGACGAACAACCGCATCGTCGACAATGAGATCGGGATCAGTGCCGTCACGGCCGACATGACCATTACGGGCAACACGATCTTCTCGAACATCCACGGGATCAGCCTCGCTCGCACCGGCAACGGCACGATCATCAACAACGACATCGCCTTCAACAGCGGCGACGGCATTCACGACGATCGCAGCGGCGGCTTCTATCACGCCGAGGAGAACCACATTCACGACAACGGCGGGAACGGTGTGGCGGTGCTGCTGGGCGGCACGATGAATCTCGTCCACAACGCCATCGACAACAATGGCCTGCTCGGCATCGACCTGCAGCAGGGCAGCGGCTTCTCCGCCGGCGTCACCCCGAACGACGCCGGCGATGGAGATCTCGGCGGCAACGGGCTGCAGAACTATCCCCTGCTCACGTCGGCGGTGACCAACGGCTCTATCGCCAACGTCACCGGCTCGATCTCCTCGACGCCGAGCTCCGCGTTCACGATCGAGCTCTATGACGCGGCAGGCGCCGATCCCACCGGACACGGCGAAGGTTCGCAATTTCTCGCGGACATCCTCGTCACCACCGACGGCGCCGGCAACGCCTCCTTCGGCGTGAACGTGCCGGGTGTGCCGGTGGGCACCATGATCACCGCTACGGCGACGGGAGATGACGGCACGTCCGAATTCGCGGCCAACATCACCGCCACTCCAACGACGCCTCCTCCGCCGGCTTCGCTGCAGATCGCGAAGAGCATCAGCGCGGAGACGGTGTTTCGCGGCGGCGCGTTGCGGTTCGTCGTCACGGTCACGAACGCCGCGAGCAATCCGGCGCTCGACGTCGTGATGACGGATGCGCTGCCCGCGGGCATGACCGCGTCTTCGATAAAGCCCTCGCAGGGATCGTGCGGCGGCAGCACGAGCGTCGTGTGCGCGATCGGCACGCTGGCGCCGGCACAGAACGTGACCATCAGGATCGACACGACCGCTCCGATGACCGACGGCCCGTACACGAATACGGCTACGGCGAGGGGAAGCAACGCGGCGGAAGTGACGGCGCAGCGACCGTTCACCGTCGAAGGCGGCGCCGACGTTTACGCACTCCTCGATGCGCCGGCGCGCTCGGCTCCCGGATCCGAGATCACGCTGCACGCAACGGTCGGAAACAACGGCCCCGACTCCGCGCCGTCGGCAAGAATCACGATTCGTGGCGGGACGATCATCAGCACCGATGCGTCCATCGCCTGCGGGCCGGTCGATGCAGCGACGGTCCGCTGCAGCACGATCGCGCTGCCCGCGGGTCAGACACGCGCGATCGACGTGCGCGTGCAGCTCGGCGACGAAGGGACGTTGTTCGAGGCTCACGCCGAATCGGCCGTGGGCGATCCTCATCCCGAAAACAACGACGCGACCGCGCTCGTCGAAACCGGCGCCGCCGACCTCGACGTAGCTCTCGACGCCACTCCGCAGTCCGTGCGCGCGGGACAGACGTTCCTCCTCACCGCCAACGTCGTGAATCGCTCCGCTGCTCCGGCGGGCGACGTCACGCTGCGCTTCACCCTCCCGCCCGAGCTCACGCTCGTGCACGCGCCGAACTACTGCACTGGCGCGAGCGAGGTCGTGTGCGCGGCGGGATCACTGCGCGAAGGACAGGTCGCGACCGCGCGGCTCGAGATCCGCGCGCCGCGAACGGCGGGCGCGCTCGCGATCGTCCTCGACGTGGGAGAAGAGCAGGTTACCGAGCGCGTGCTGGTGATCGTTCCGCGGCAGCGCGCCGTTCGGCACTGAGCTTCGGCCCCACCCCTTGACAGGAATCTCCCGTCCGCCCTATTGTTAGCACTCCCGAGACGTGAGTGCTAAGCGCTCAGCTCTCTCCCGAAGCGCTCAATCCATGCGACATTCGTCGCAATGTACACAATCGAAAGGAGATACATAAATGGCAGCTGAAACCAAGATCCGGCCGCTGTACGACCGCATCGTCGTCAAGCGCAAGGACGCCAAGGAGCAGGTCCGCGGCGGCATCATCATCCCCGACACGGCCAAGGAGAAACCCCAGGAGGCCGAGGTCATCGCCGTCGGCGAGGGCAAGTTCAACGATCAGGGCAACCGCATCAAGCTCGACGTCAAGAAGGGCGACACGGTTCTCATCGGCAAATACTCCGGCACCGACATCAAGATCGACGACACCGAGTACACGATTCTCCGCGAGGACGAAGTGCTCGCGATTGTGGAGGCATAACGCACATGGCTAAAAGAATCACCTACAGCGAAGAGGCCCGCCAGGCCATTCTGCGCGGCGTGAACAAGCTCGCCGACGCCGTCAAGGTCACCCTCGGCCCCAAAGGCCGTAACGTCGTCATCGAGAAGAAGTTCGGCTCCCCCACCATCACCAAGGACGGCGTCACCGTCGCCAAGGAGATCGAGCTGAAGGACGAGCTCGAGAACGCCGGCGCGCAGATGGTCCGCGAGGTCGCCTCGAAGACTTCCGACATCGCCGGCGACGGCACCACGACGGCCACCGTGCTCGCGCAGGCCATCTTCCGCGAAGGCGTGAAGAACGTCACCGCCGGCGCCAACCCGATGGAGATCAAGCGCGGCATCGAGGCCGGCGTCCGCGCCGCCGTCGAGTACATCGAGAAGATCGCCCGTCCGGTCGAGGGCAAGGACATCCAGCACATCGGCACCATCTCCGCGAACAACGACGAGGAGATCGGCTCGATCATCGCCGGCGCGATGGAGAAGGTCGGCAAGGACGGCGTCATCACCGTCGAGGAAGCGCGTGGCCTGGACACCGTCCTCGAAGTGGTCGAGGGCATGCAGTTCGATCGCGGCTACCTCTCGCCGTACTTCGTCACCGATCCGGAGCGCATGGAAGCGGTCCTCGAGAACGCCAAGATCCTCATCTATGAGAAGAAGATCTCCTCGATGAAGGACCTCCTGCCGATCCTCGAGCAGGTCGCGCGTCAGGGCAAGCCCCTGCTCATCATCGCCGAGGACGTCGAGGGCGAGGCTCTGGCCACGCTCGTCGTGAACAAGCTCCGCGGCACGCTGAACGTGGCTGCCGTCAAGGCGCCGGGCTTCGGTGACCGCCGCAAAGCGATGCTCGAAGACATCGCCATCCTCTCCGGCGGCAAGCTGATCACCGAAGACCTCGGCATCAAGCTCGAGAACGTGAAGTGGGAAGACCTCGGCGACGCGAAGCGCGTCTCCATCGACAAGGACAACACCACGCTCGTCACCGACACCGACGACAAGGGCCGCAAGGACACCATCGCGGGACGCGTGAAGCAGATCCGCACGCAGATCGAGGACACCACCTCGGACTACGATCGCGAGAAGCTGCAGGAGCGTCTGGCCAAGCTCGTCGGCGGCGTCGCCGTCATCAAGGTCGGTGCTGCCACCGA
>DATLBM010000501.1:0-5702 GCA_035526885.1 Thermoanaerobaculia bacterium
TGGCGACGCACATTTACCGCAGGACAGCGGACTTTCCGAAACGTGAGTGGTACGGCATCGTCCAGCAGATGCGGCGCGCGGCGGTGTCGGTCCCGTGCAACATCGCTGAGGCGCACGGGCGATCGTCATCGCGAGATCGAAACAGATTTCTCAACATCGCGCGGGGATCGCTGCTCGAACTGGAAACACAAGCGTTCATCTCGGGCGACCTCGAATTCCTCACGCCGCGACAAACGGACATCATTGTTGAGGCCACGAACGAGCTCGCACGTCAACTGAACGGCCTGATCAGGCACTACGCGCGGAGATGAGCAACCGCCAACCGCCAACCGTCAACCGCCAACCGGCCGCGTCGCGTCGGCCACTTCCGCCACCCCCACCGCGTTCTTGGTCGTGCTGTTCACGCGGTACATCGCGGCGTCGGCGGAGCGGATGAGCGTTTCCTTCGTCATGGCGTGCGTCGGGTACGTGGCGATGCCGAACGAGGCGGTGATCGTCACTTCGATGTTCGAATCGATGTGCAATGCGGACGACGTGATCGCGCGCGAGATGCGTTGGGCCACGGCCACGGCCTGGTCCGCGTCCGTCTGCGGGAGCACGACGCAGAATTCGTCGCCGCCGAAGCGGATCACTTTGTCGATGCCGCGCACCGCGCCCAGGATGCGCTTGGCCACTTCCTGGAGCGTGCGGGAGCCGCTGAGGTGGCCGTAGAAGTTGTTCACCATGCGCAGGTCGTCGAGGTCCAGGAAGATGATGCTGAACACCGATCCGTATCGCCGCGCGCGCTCGATCTCTTCGTCCAGATAGGTCTCGAAGAAGCGGCGGTTGTAGGCCTTCGTCAGATCGTCGCGCATGGCCAGATCGCGGCTGCGCGTGAGTTGATAGATGTTGCTCAGCACCTGCGCGACCGAGCCGAGGTAGCGCGTCACGTTGAAGGCCTGCATTTCATCGAGCTGCCCGGCGGACTGAATGGGCACTTTCACGACGCCCAGGAGGTCGTCGTGCACTTGCAGCGGCATGACCATCATGCCGCGATCGATGGCGAAGAGCCTCGGCGACGCCAGCGCCTTCTGCAGGATGTCGGGAGGCACGCCCGGAAGGAATTCGTTCGTGTCCTCGTAACCCGGGTCGTTGCTGAAGCTGACCACGTAGCGCTCGTAGCGCGGGTCGTGCAGGAAGAGCGTGCCGTGCGGGAGGCCGAGGAGCTCGAGAAGCGTGGTGGTGATGCGCTCGGAGACTTCCTCCGCGTCGATCATCGTCATCAGCTCGTGGATCTCGCGGAGGTTCTTCGCCTCCTGCTCCAGATGCGCGGCGTGCAGCACGGCGTCCGCCAGGTCGGCCGCGAATTCGAGATAGCGCGCGGGATCGGCGATGAATGCATCGCGATCGACGATCAGCTCTCCGGAACGCCGCGGATGATCCGGCGAGAGGATCACGCGCGCCACGCTCTTGCTGTCCGGCGTGTCTTCATCATCGACGACGGCCACGCGGCAGCGCTGCCTCTCGTCGCCTGACTCATGAAACGTCCACTCCGGGCACACCTCGCGGAGGCGGGCCGCAAGATCCCCTCGGGAGCTGTAGATTCCTGCCTGGTGCGGCATGCGTTAAGTTCATGATTCTACGTGATGCGCATCGCACAGATCATTCTTCCCGACGCCTCGCAGTACGAGCGCAAGTCCCAACGCGCCGATCGCGCCGCGCTGGAATCTCGTTACGAATTCACCGATGACGCGGGAAAAAGCGACTTTGCGCACGTCTATGCAGGACAAGAGCTCCCGTCATCGTGGCGGATTGCGGTTCCGTACGTCAGCTCCGCGCCCATGTCCTCGTCGCGGTGGCCGTGGCGGAGAGGGCCGGAACCGCGGCGCGTCGTCACGTGGCGGGAGCTCCCGGAAGTCGTGGAAGATCAGTACTTTGAGAAGGCTCCGCGCGCGGAGCGGAGCGGTGCGAGAATAGTCGGATCCTTCCACCGCGCCGGCGTGAAGAACATGGTCGAGCAGACGCTGGCGCGCATCCACCGCTTCCGGGACGACGTCCGATGGAACGTGATCGATCACGTTCCGACCCCCGACGATCTACGCGAAGTAGATGTTTGGGTCGATCCGGCCGTCTCAGAAGAAGACCTGGATGGATTCCCCGCGGAGGCGCTCGTGAGTGGCGTTCCCGTCGTTGCCGCGAGAACGGCGATCAATGTTGCGCGATGCGAAAAAGGGAGAACGGCGTTTCTCGTTCCACCGAGGGACCCCAACGAGATGGCTCATGCGATACTAGCCGCGCTGTTCAAGTCCGAGGCAGCGCAGGGAAAAATTCAGGCCGCGAGTCAGACCGCGCCGAAGTTCCGGAGCCGGCATCGCCTGCGCGTCCTCACGCATTTGTACGAAACGTTGACCCAATGAATCTTCTCGACGGTTTACAGAACCGGCAGCGCCGCGCCATCGAGCTCGTCCTGGAAGTCGCGCTGGAGAAGGACTGCCGCCCGCACCTGGTCGGCGGCCCTGTCCGCGACCTCCTCCTCGGGCGCCACTCGATCGACATCGATCTCACACTCGAGCACGATGCCTCGACCATGGCCCGCGCGATGGCCAAGCGCATCGACGGCCGCGTACGCTCGTTCCCGCAGTTCCTCACGTACAAGGTCACGGCGCCGGAGTTTCCGGAGATCGACATCGCCACCGCCCGCAAGGAGCGTTACCGCAAGCCCGGCGCGTTGCCCGCCGTCACGGCCGGACGTCTGAAGGACGATTTGCTGCGCCGCGACTTCTCGATCAACGCGATCGCCCTCGATCTGCTCGACGGAAAGATGCACGATCCCACCGGCGGCGTCGCGGACATCGACGCGCGCCACGTGCGCGTGCTGCACGACAAGAGCTTCGAGGATGACCCGACGCGCATCTTCCGCGCCGTGCGTCTGGCCGCACGCCTCGGGTTCGAGCTCGAGCCGCAAACCGCGGAGCTGATGAACCGCGCGATCGAATCCGACGCGCTTTCGACGGTATCGAAGGAGCGCATCTGGCGCGAGCTGTTCCTGGCGATGGATGAGGCGGAGGCGCCGGTCATCCTCACGGAGCTGTCGCATCGCGGCGCGCTGCTCGCGCTCTTCGGACGCAAAGGCAACGGCACGCTGCAAGCGCGGCTGACCGCGATCCAGAAGGAGCTCGCGAATGCGGACGCGGATCGCTACGTCCTCTTCACCGGCGCGCTCCTGCAAGGCGACGCCTCACCCATCGACTTCGAAGGCTCGGGCTTCTCGCAGAAGCGCGCGCGTGCGGTGGTGGAGATCGCCAACGAGCTGCCGCGCGTTCTGGAATCGCTGGCGGCCGCGCACGACGATCGCGAGCGCTTCGCCGTCTATCGCGGCGTCTCGCCGGAGATGCTGCTGCTCATCACGGCGGAACGTCCTGACGAGCGCGAGCAACTGGAGCGGTTCCAGGAATACGAGAACTTCCGGCTGCCGTTGCGCGGCAACGACCTCGAGGTGCCGAGCGGTCCGCACGTGGCGAAGGCGCTCGAGCGCACGCGCGAGGCGGTGTTCCGCGGCGAGATTCCGGCGGAGCAGGCGCGCTCGTATGCACGCGAGGTCGCGAAGCGCCTGTTGGAAGAAGCGACATAGCAGCGACGAGCGACGTGGCTGTTGCTCATCACTCATCACTCATCACTCATCGCTCATCACTCATCACTCATCGCTCATCACTCATCACTCATCACTCATCACTCATCACTGACTGCTACACTCTCTCCGTGCTCCTCCCTCTCACTTTCGTGCTCGCGGCGATGCAGCACGACATCACGCGCGTGGAGCCGGTCGCGCCGGACGCCGCAATCTCGACGCCCGTGCCCCAGCGCGAACAGCGCAAGCTGAAAAAGTACGACATGCCGGAGCTGGCCGGCGCGCAGCAAGCCCTCGGATCGCAGCTCATCGACGGACGCCTGCCGAAGCCGGTCGCGGACTACATCGTGTCCGAGGGATCGGTGGAGCAGCGCGTGTCGATCTTCGAGGGCGGACTGGTGGTCGTGAAGATGACCGGCGCCGCGTCGATTCAGAAGAAAGTCATCCTGCCCGCCGACGCGCTGACGCAGTACACGCGCACGATCAACGCCGATGCGGTGCGCGCCATCGATGCGCGCGAGCTCATTTCGCCGGAGCGCGAGCAACGCGGACTCCTGCGCGTGTACGACGACGCCGGCAAGTACGTCGAGCGCGTCTTTCATCCGAATCGCGTGCTCCCGAAAACGCTCAACGACCAGATCGCGCCGCTGCGCGATCTGCTGCGCGCGATCTCCGAAGATCGCGGCGTGACGACGTCGATCGCGGGATATCTGCCGCAGGCCGGCGACGAGCTCGTGGCGGACGATCACAAGGTCTATCGCGTGGTGCGCGTGACCGAGGGGGCGGGCATCGTCGAGTTGAAATGCCTCGATGCGCCGAACACGATTTACGTGACGAGCAAAGACCTCCACCTCTACTTCATCGGAGCAAAGCCGAAGGAGTGACGACGCTCCGCATCACCGCCGGCGCCTTGCGCGGCCGCCGCATCGCCGTGCCGAAAGACGACGTCCGCCCCACTTCCGAGCGCGCCAGACAGGCGTACTTCAACATCATCGGCGATCGGATTCAGGATGCGCGCTTTCTCGATTTGTTCGCGGGCAGCGGGATCTTCTCGTTCGAGGCGGTGTCGCGCGGCGCGCGCGCGAGCGTGGCCGTCGACATCGCGCGATCGCACACGCACGCCATCGAACGAATGGCTCGCGAGCTCGAGGTCGCAGTGAAGGCCGTGCAGTCCGATGTCCTCGTGGGCATAAAGCGTCTCGGCAGCGCCGTTTTCGATCTCGTTTACGCCGATCCCCCGTACGATTACGGGCACTACGACCAGTTGCTGACCGCCATCGACACCGAGCTTCCCCTCGCGCCCGACGCTCTCGTGGCGATCGAGCACCGGCGCCACACCAATCCTTTTCCGACGCCTCCCAACCGCCTGCGCGAGTGGCGCAGAAGCGAGTACGGCGAAGTCTGGATCACTTTTTTCATTACATGAGGTTGCATGGCAGAGAAAACGACCATTGAGCTGACTCTCGACGAACGACAGGCGCACACGCTGTTCGGCAATCACGACGAAAACCTGCGCACGATCGAAGACGCGTTCGACGTGAAGATCTCGTCGCGCGGCAACGAGATCTTCGTGGCCGGCAACGAAGACAACCGCGCCTCCGTGCAGAAGCTCCTCGGCGAGCTGCAGCAGCTCATCACGCAGGGCTATCCGATGCAGAAGTCGGACGTGGCCACGGGCGTGCGCGTGATGCGCGACAAGCCGGAGATGAACCTCGTCGACTTCTTCACCGACGACTCGCTCAACTCCGCCATCCGCCGCGTGGTGTCGCCGCGCAACCTCGCGCAGAAGATGTACCTGCAGGCCATCGCGGACGAGGACATCGTCTTCGGCGTCGGTCCCGCGGGCACGGGAAAGACGTACCTCGCCGTCGCCGCGGCCGCCGCGGCGCTGCAGGAAAAAACGATCAAGCGCATCGTGCTTTGCCGTCCGGCGGTCGAAGCGGGTGAGCGCCTTGGATTTCTGCCGGGCGACATCGCGGAGAAGATCAATCCGTACCTGCGCCCGCTCTACGACTCGCTGTTCGACATCATCGGCTTCGAGAAGGTGGAGAAGCTGATGGAGCGCAGCGTGATCGAGATCGCGCCGCTGGCCTTC
>DATLBM010000502.1:0-9240 GCA_035526885.1 Thermoanaerobaculia bacterium
AGGGCGTGATGCCGGTCTCCGAAATCGACGGCCGCGTGATCGGCAACAGCCGCCGCGGCGAAGTGACGACGGAGCTGCAACTCCGCTTCGACGCGGCCGAGGTCGAGTCTGTCGCTGCCGCTGGGGGAACGACCGGGGCGCCTCCGGCGGGCCGGCACGGCCGGCAGCGCTGACGTAACACGTGCGGCTGCCGAGAGCGTCGTTCAGCGCGTACACCGTGCGTTCGGGCTGGGCCAACCAGCGCTGCCGGCCGCGCCGGCCCGCCGGAGGCGCTCCCCGTCGTTCCCGTCAGGCGGGCGACACCTCGCCCACCACGCGAATGACCGCATCTCCAAAAGCCTCCAGCTTCGCGTCGCCGATGCCGTAGATCCCGCGCAGCTCGTAGTGCGTCGAAGGGCGCACGCGCGCCAGCTCGCGCAGCGTGCGATCGCTGAAGATGACGTATGGCGGTACGCCGCGCTCCTGCGCCTCCTCGCGACGCCACGCGCGCAGCGCCTCGAAGAGCTCGCGATCGTACGGGCCGCCATCCATCACCGGTGCGCGCTCGCGCGAACGCGGCGCCGCCGCATCGCGCTTGTGCACCGCGGGCTGCCGCAGCTTCACGTCGGCGTGACCGCGCAGCACCTCGCGCGCCCGCGGTCCGAGGCGCAGGATCGGATACTCCGAGTCCGTCTGCATGAGAAAGCCCTGCGCCACGAGCTGGTAGACCCATTCGCGCACGTCGTTGCGCGAGTGTCCCTTGAGCAGTCCGTACGTCGAGAGCTGATCGTGCTGGCGCTCGCGGATTTTCTCCGTGTCCTCGCCGCGCAGCACGCCCACGACGTGCGACACGCCCCACGACTCGCGCACGCGCACCACGCATGACACGATCTTCTGAGCGACGATCAGTGCGTCCCCGACTTCCTCGGTCTCGCCGAGGCAGATGTCGCAGGCGCGGCAGTCCTCGGGGGTGAACGACTGGCCGAAGTACTCCACCAGCGCGCGATGCCGGCACTTCGCGCCCGAGCAGTAGCGGTCCATGTCGTTGAGATGCTTGACCAGCGCGTCCGCGTGCGCGGAATCCGTCGTCTCGTTGAGCAGCATCGAGCGCCAGAGCATGAGATCCGCGCCGGAGTAGAGCAGCACGCACTCCGCCTCCAGTCCGTCGCGGCCCGCGCGTCCGGATTCCTGCTGGTAGTGCTCGATCGACTTCGGCATCGCGGTGTGCAGCACGAAGCGCACGTTCGAGCGATCGATGCCCATCCCGAACGCGACGGTGGCCACGACCAGATCGCACTTTTCGTTCGAGAACTTCTCCTGCGCCTCACGACGCTCGTCCGTAGAGAGGCCGGCGTGATAGGCGACGGCGTCGTGTCCACGCTTGCGCAGTTTGTCCGCGAGCGAGTCGACGTCCTTGCGCCGCGTGCAATAGATGATGCCGGCCTCGCCGCGATGCCGCTCGATCACGTCGAGCACCTGCTTCGCCTCGTCCTGCCGAGGGAGCACGCGGTAGGTGAGGTTGGGGCGATCGAAGTCGCCGACCAGCATCAGCGGGTCGCGCAAGCCCAGTTGCAGCGCGATGTCCCGCCGCACCTCGGGAGTCGCCGTCGCCGTGTACGCATGCATCGAGGCGTCCGGAAACTCCTCGCGAATCGTTTTGAGCTGGCGATACTCAGGACGGAAGTCGTGACCCCAGTGGCTGATGCAGTGGGCCTCGTCGATGGCGAACGTTTTCACGCCGGCGCGGCGGAGCATGTCGCGGAAGCCGCTCATGGCCAGGCGCTCCGGCGATACGAACAGGAGCTTGATGTCGCGCGCGAACAGCGCGCGCTCGACGGCGCGATTCTCGTCCGTCGACTGTGAGCTGTTCATCTGGCCCGCGCCCACTCCGCATTCGCGCAGGCCGTCGACCTGGTCTTTCATCAGCGAGATCAGCGGTGAGACGACGACCGTGACCCCGTCGTGCAGCAGCGCGGGCGCTTGGTAGCAGAGCGACTTGCCGCCGCCCGTGGGCAGGACCACCAGCGAGTCGCGCGAGGAAAGCGCGGCCAGCATCGCTTCCTGCTGCAGCGGACGCAGCGATGAGTAGCCCCAGTGTTTGTCGATGAGCTCGAGGAGGCGGGCGATCACTGGAACGGATTATCGCATCTGTGATTTGATCGCCATCCGATGCAGGCCATTCGCGCGGAGGCGCGATTCAACCGGGCCATCCACGCGACGGCCGAGCTTCTCCAAAAACTGCGCGTCGACGCGATGTTCGTGGGCGGCGTGGCCCGCGCGGCCTGGCTCGGCGGCGACCTCGCCGGCGGCGCCATCGACGTGCTCGCGCTCATGAACGCGCCGCAGAAGAATCAACTGGCGATGATGGCCTCCAACCGCGGCTTCCGCGTCGATCGCGAAGAGCTCGAAGAGACGGACGAGCTGGACCTCGTGCCGCTGAACTTCCTCGACCAGGACGGCGAAGTGCGCGTGCACGTGCTGCTCGCCACCAACGCGCTCTACGGGCGCATGGTGGCGGCGGGACAGCCCGCGTCGATCGACGACCGTGAGCTGAAAGTGCCGCGTGCCGAGGATCTCGCGCTCCTGCTTTTGTTCGCGGAGGACGAGGTCACGGTGAAGCGGCTGGCCACGTTGCCGGAGTTCGATCGCGCCGCATTTCAGGATCGCCTGGTCTCCATCGGCCTCGGCGAATGGGCGGGTCTCGCATGAAATGGATCGATCGCCAGGACTTGCTGGATGCGACGCTGGCGCGCGTCGGCGGGCACGAGCAGATCGCGGTGGACACCGAGGCGGACTCGCTGCATTCGTACTTCGACAAGGTTTGTTTGATCCAGATCTCCCTACCGGATGAAGATCTGGTCGTCGATCCGCTGGTGCGCATCGACCTCTCGAAATTCGGCCGCATCCTCGCCGATCCCGACGTCACCAAAGTCTTCCACGGCGGCGACTACGACCTGCGCATCCTCCATCGCGACTTCGATTTCACGGTCCGCAATCTCATCGACACCTCCATCTGCGCGCAGCTCCTCGGATACGAAGGACTGGGACTGGCGGCGCTGCTCGACCGCCACTTCGGCGTGAAGCTGAACAAGGCGCATCAACGCGCGGACTGGTCGATGCGCCCGCTGCCGCAGGACATGCTCGAGTACGCGTCGATGGACACGCATTACCTGATCGCGCTCGCGGAGAAGCTGCGCCAGGAGCTCGTGGCGCTGGGGCGGTGGGAGTGGGCGGTGGAGGAGTTCGCGCGCCTCGAGAACGTGCGCTACCGCGAGGTCGAAGACGAAGGCGAGGCCTGGCGGAAGACGAAGAACATCGGCGCGCTGGACCGCCGCTCGCTGGCCATCGTGCGCGAGCTGCACGGATGGCGCGACGGCCTGGCCCGCAAGCACGACCGCCCGCCGTTCAAGATCCTCGGCAACGACACGATCGTCGAGATCGCCAAAGCAAAGCCTCCCACGCATCGCGATCTCGTGGGGCTGAAAAGCGTGTCGAAATATCACGCCGACCGCTACGGCCGCGAGCTGGCCTCGCTCGTGCGCAAGGCCATGGAGATCCCGGAAGCGGAGCTGCCGGAACGCAACGAGCCGAAGGCGTGGATCCGCGACAAGCAACTGGAAGCGCGCATCAATCGCCTCAAGACCGTGCGCGATAAATTCGCGCGTGAGCTGAAGATCGATGGCTCGGTGCTCGCGGCGCGACACATCCTCGCCGCCGTCGCCACGAACGGCTCGCTGGACGTGCCCGCGATGCGCGAGTGGCAGAAGCAGGTGATGGGCGCGGAGCTGATGGCGGCGCTGGAGCCGGAGAAGAAACTGTTTTAGACTTTCTTCCGGATCGCTACCGATAAGGCGATCAGGGGGAAATCGATGCGCAGATTCTCATGGGTGGCAGTGCTGGTTCTGGCGATTTCGCTGCTGGCGGGCGTTCGCGAGGCACGCGCGCTTCCGACGAACGAGGTCGACGACACGTTCTACGACTGTGCGTTGAATGAGCTCGGCTGGAAGCTGCTCTCGTGTAATGGGCACATCTACACGAGCGGCTTGACGAGCGGCGCGTACCGCTATCGCGTCCTGACCAGTTGCGACACCGGCGGCGGCAGCGCGAACTGGTACTACTGGACCGGCTCGTCGTGGGCGTGGATCTCCAGTCCTCCGGGCCCCAATTGCTGAACCACCGGTAGGAAAAACGGCTGGCCGGGACCTCCTACAAGCAGGAGGTCCCGCTTCATGGCTACCACCACCACCGATCCCCGCACGAAGAAGATCATCGCCGCCGCGCGAGCGAAGGCGGCCGACGTGGCCAAGGAACGCGCCAAGGCGTTGCGGAAGCGCGAGCGGGCGCTGGCCGCGCTTCCGGTCGAAGAGGGTGTGGAGGACGAAGCCGTGTCGCGCGGGCAACTCGTCGCGGAAGGCGATTCCTGGTTCGACTATCCCGGCATCGACATCCTGCGCGTGCTCGAGGACGACTTCGGCTTCGACGTCGAATCGGTCGCGCACTCGGGCGACCGCGTGGAGATGATGGCCTGGGGCCGCGATCAGCTGACCAAGTTCTCCGCGGCCATCGAGAAGCTCATTCGCAACGGAAAACGTCCGCGCGCGATCCTGCTCTCCGGCGGCGGCAACGACATCGCCGGCAAAGAGTTCGGGTTCCTCCTCAACCACGCGGGATCGACCGAGGCGGGGCTGAACGAGAGCATCGTGCGCGGCGTGATCGACGAACGCGCGCGCGATGCGTACGTGCACATCATCGCCGCGGTGACCGCGCTCTGCGAAGAGAAGCTGGGCGCGCGTGTGCCGGTCCTCGTTCATGGCTACGGCTATGCCGTTCCCGACGGCCGCGGCTTCCTCGGCGGCTGGTGGCTGCTGCCCGGCCCGTGGCTGGAACCGGGCTTCATCGAGAAGGGCTTCAACAAGATGAGCGAGCGCCAGCCGCTGATGAATAAGCTCATCAACCGGTTCAATGACATGGTGAAGGGCGTGGCGGCACTGCCTGAGTTCAGTCACGTGAAGTACGTCGATCTGCGGCCCGTCCTCTCGCCGCCGACAGCGGTCGGGTACAAGCAGTTCTGGGACAACGAGCTGCATCCGACGGCGAAGGGATTCCGCGCCGTGGCCAGGAAATTCGTCGACGCGCTGTAGCGATAGAATGCGCGGCGCAATGGACCGCGTCACCGACTACCAGGTCGTCATCATCGGCTCCGGCCCGGCCGGATGCACTGCCGCTCTCTATCTGTCCCGCGCGAACATCAAGTGTGTCGTCCTGGAAGGTCTGCAGCCCGGCGGGCAGCTCACCATCACCACGGACGTCGAGAATTACCCCGGCTTCCCGGAAGGCATCCTCGGGCCGAAGCTCATGGACCTGATGCGCCAGCAGGCGGAGCGCTTCGGCGCGGTGTTCAAGCCGCTCGATCCGGTCGAGAGCGTGAATTTCCGCACGCATCCGTTCGAGGTGAAGACGGAGTCCACGACCTTCATCTCGCCGGCCGTGATCGTGGCCTCGGGCGCATCGGCGAAGCAGATCGGACTGCCCAGCGAGAAGGAGCTGTCCGGCTACGGCGTCTCGTACTGCGCGACCTGCGACGGGTTCTTCTTCAAGGAGAAGGAGATCGTGGTCGTGGGCGGCGGCGACTCGGCGATGGAGGAGGCGACGTTCCTCACGAAGTTCGCGAAGAAGGTGACGGTGGTGCATCGCCGGCACGAGCTGCGCGCGTCGAAGATCATGCAGGACCGCGCCGTCAACAATCCGAAGATCGAGTTCATCTTCGACACGACTGTCGACGAGATCGCCGGCACGAAGGAAGGCGGCGTGACGTCGCTCAAGCTGCGCAACCTGAAGACGAACGAGGTTCGGGACTTCGCGACGCAGGGCCTCTTCGTGGCTATCGGACACACGCCCAACACGCAGCCCTACGTCGGCCAGCTGGAGCTCGATTTGGCGGGCTACATCTGCCTGCCGCACCGCCACTCGACGGCGACGAACATCCAGGGCGTCTTCGCCTGCGGCGACGTCGTCGACCACATCTACCGCCAGGCCATCACCGCCGCGGGCAGCGGCTGCCAGGCCGCGCTGGATACCGAGCGCTGGCTCACGCACGAACGCATCACGGAGCGTTGGGGCCTGGCGGTGGGCGAGGAAGAGCGCGTCGACTGACGCGGCGCGTTCGCGCCGCGTCGTTGCTGGTTGCCGGTTGCCGGTGAGTTCGCGCCGACCGCGCCGGTTTCGTGAGTCGCACCAGCAACCAGCAACCAGTAACAAAAAGCCGCGCTGTAAAGCGCGGCTTTTGGAGCAACCTCGCGCAAAGCGCGAGCTAGAACGCGTTGAGGATGTACTCGAGCGGGTTGACCGGGTTGTTGTTCACGCGCACCTCGTAGTGGAGGTGCGGGCCGGTGGAGCGGCCGGTCGAGCCGACGTAGCCGAGGATCTCGCCGCGCTTGACGCGGGCGCCGGGGCGGACGTTGAAGGCCGAGAGGTGGCCGTAGCGCGTCGAGTAGCCGTAGCCGTGCGAGACGTAGATCACGTTGCCGTAGCCGCTGGCCCATTCCGCCTTGACCACGATCCCGTCGGCGGGCGAGCGCACCGGCTGGCCGATGGCCGAGGAGATGTCGATGGCGTTGTGGTTTCCGGCCTCGTGGGTGAACGGATCGCTGCGGCCGCCGAAGCCGTCGGTGAGGATGCCGCGCACCGGCGCGATGGACGGAGTCGAGGAGAGCATGCGCGACTGCGCGACGAAGCGCTCTTCGAGCTGGCTGAGGTCTTTGTTCAGGCGATCCGAGCGGAACGACATCTTGTCGACGTCGTCGCGGTACGGGCTGGCCTGCAGCTCGTCGGTGCGCACGCCGCCCGAGCCGCCCTGGCTGGCTTCGTCGAGCGTGGTAATGCCGGCGATGATGGCCAGTTTGCGGGTCCGGTCTTCGACCGTGTGCAACTGCGTGCGCAGCGACTCGACCGACTTGCCGAACTGCTCGTTCGCCGTCTGCAGCTCGCGGTTCTCGCGGCGCAGCTTCGAGAGCTCGTGGGTCTGGGAGAGGGATGTGAAGTACTGGACCGAGAAGAAGGTCGAAAGGCAGAGAGAGGTGGAAACGACCGACAGAAGCGAGAAGAGGAGGCGATGGGACACCTTCAACTTTCGGAATTTGGCCCGCGCGTGCGGGACAAAGATGATCGTTGAATAGCGTTTATTCATGCGCGCTCCCGGTGAAAGATTGGTGAAACTGGGCGATTCGAGAACGCGTATTGTGGTGATGCAGGCCCCGCGAGTCAACCCAATTATCCACCTCATTTGGAACATCGGCTGAGATAGCTAACCCCTAGGAAATGTGAGACTTATCGGCCGAAAATATGGCGAAACCGCATATTACGACCGCGCAGCTCCCATGCTTTCGTCCATAATGTCGAATAACTTCTCGGTGGGGCAGAATCCCGCGCACCACAGCGTGACGCCCGTCACGCCGATGCTAGAATCCGCCGCCGGTTCAAACTGATGAGAGCTGACTGGCATACCTACTTCATGGGCATCGCCCACCAGGCCGCGACCCGCGCGACCTGCCCCCGCAAGCACGTCGGCGCGGTGATCGTCCGCGACCGCACGGTCCTCTCCACGGGCTACAACGGCTCGATCCGCGGCCTCCCGCACTGCGAGGATTTTGGCTGCGTGATGGAGGACGGCCACTGCATCACCACCGTGCATGCGGAGGCGAATGCGATTCTGCAGGCCGCAAAGAACGGCGTTTCACTCGACGGCGGTGAGCTCTACACGACCGCCTCGCCGTGCTGGAACTGCTTCAAGCTGATCGCGAACGCGGGCATCAAGACGATCTACTACGGCGAGTTCTATCGCGACGAGCGCTCGCGCGAGACCGCCGGGAAGATCGGGATCGAGCTCGTGGATTTGAACATTCCCGCTGCGACGTAGTCGCCAAGTCTTCGAGTCTTCGAGTCTTCGAGTAATCTCTCGACGACTCGACGACTCGACGACTCGACGACTCGCTCGACGACTCGACGACTCGACGACTCGCGAAGCCATGATCATCCTCGCCGCCGACACCTCCCTCCCTCTCCTCTCCGTCGCTCTTCTTCGCGATGGCGAGCTGGTTGGCGCGCTCGCGCTCGAGGGCAAGGGCTCCCGCAACGAGAAGCTTCTGCCCGCGGTCGACTGGCTTCTCACCGAGAGCGCGACGGACCGCGCCGGCATCGATCTCTTCGCCGTCACGCGCGGGCCGGGATCGTTCACCGGCGTGCGCATCGGGCTGGCCACGATGCAGGGACTGGCCATGGCGCTGCGAAAGCCGGTGTGTGCGATGTCGACGCACGAAGCCATCGCCTTCGGCGAGGCCGGACGCGTGGCCATCGCCGATGACGCCGGCCGCGGCGAGCTTTACGTCAGCGTGTTCGAAGACGGACGCGAAGTGATCGCGCCGCACCTCGCCTCCGCGGTCGACGAGCCGCGCGTCCTTCGCGTCGCGGACGTCCTGCAGTCCGCCAACGTGGCCGCGCGTTGCGCGCGCCGCGCGGCCTCGATCGAAAACCTCGAGCAATACCGCGACGTCACGCCGATCTACGTGCGGCTGGCGGAGGCCGAGGTCAAGCTGCGGCAGAAACAGAATGCGTGAGGAGGTCGTGATCGAAGCGGCCCGGCCCGCGGACCTCGACGCCATCCATCGCATCGAAGCGGCATCGTTCCCCGCGCCGTGGCGCCGCGAGTTCTTCCAGGCCGAGCTGCACTCGGACGGCCGCTTCGCCGTCGTCGCGCGCCGCGACGGCGACGTGATCGGCTACCTCTTCGCCATGTTCATCTTCGACGAGATGCACGTGAACAAGATCGCCGTCGATGAGCGCGCGCGACGCCAGGGCGTCGCGGACCTGCTCATGGCGCGCTGCTTCGCCTTCGCGAGGAAGAACGGAGTGCGCACGATCTCTTTGGAGGTTCGCCTCTCGAACGAAGGCGCGCAGGAGTTCTATCGCCGCCTCGATTTCGAATCGTCGTACCTGCGCCCGCGCTACTACCCGGACGGCGAAGCGGCCGTGGTGATGGTGCGGGAAGTTTAGTCGCTGGCGCTCGGGGGACGACCGGGAGCGCCTCCGGCGGGCCGGCACGGCCGGCAGCGCCTGTTGGCCGAGCCAGAACGCACCGTGTACTAACTGAACGCGGCTCTCGGCAGCCGCACGTGTTCCGTAGGCGCTGCCGGCCGTGCCGGCCCGCCGGAGGCGCTCCCGGTCGTCCCCCGAGCGCCAGCGACTACACTTCCCGCACCATCACCA
>DATLBM010000503.1:0-8420 GCA_035526885.1 Thermoanaerobaculia bacterium
CTGATCGCGCGCTACGGCGCGGACACGGAGCGCGTGTACACGCTCTTCATCGCGCCGCCGGAGAAGGAAGCCGCGTGGTCGGACGAGGGCGTCGTCGGCGCGTACCGCTTCCTCGGCCGCGTCTGGAACATGTTCGAACGGCTGCAGGATTCGTCGTCGCCGGAAATCACGCGCAAGATGCACCAGACCATCGACGCCGTGACGTCGCGCATCGAGCGCTTCGAGTTCAACACCGCCATCTCCGCCCTCATGGAGTTCTCGAACGTCCTCGGCGACGCTCCTTCCCGCGAGCCGTACGAGGCGCTGCTGAAGCTTTTGCATCCCTTCGCGCCGCACATGACCGAGGAGCTTTGGGCGATGCTGGGGAACGAGCGGATGCTGCTCACGACGCAGTGGCCGGTGGCGGATCGCGCGCTGATGCAGGAAGATACGGTCACCATTGCAGTCCAGGTGAACGGCAAGCTTCGCGGGCAGGTCGAAGTCCCGGCCCCGCCCGACGAGGCGAGCGTCATCGAAGCGGTCTTCGCCAACGAGAAGATCCGCGCGTGGGTGGACGGCAAGGAAGTGGTGAAGAGGATTTACGTACCGGGCAAACTGGTGAACGTGGTGGTGCGATGAAAAAACTGCTTGCGGCTCTCTCCGTGTTGCTCCTGGCGGGCTGTTTCGAGATCGATCAGTCCATCCGCCTGGAAAAGAATCTCTCCGGCAAGGCCGACTTCCACCTCGGCGTCAACTTCGAGCCGATGGTCATGATCATGGCGCAGTTCGCCCATGACATGGAAGGGAAGAAGGGCGCGGTCACGAAGGAAGACATCGAAAAGGCGAAGGCCGACTTCAAGAAGAACCAGAAAAAGAGCGATGAGAAGCCGCCCTCGCTCGCGGAGATGCGCAAGTCGATGCCGGAAGGCATCCGCCTGCTCGACTTCAAGGCCAGGGAATCGGACTTCCGCATGGACACGGACTTCTCGTTCGGCTTCGATCGCCTGAAGGACCTGGTCAGCGTGAAGCTGCCGTCGAAAGGTGAAGGCGGCGATCCGACGAAAAAGAACGTCATCGACTCGCCGTTCGAGGGACTGCTCCTCGAGGAGAAGGGCGACACGCTCACGATCACGACGAAGCCGGTCAATCCCGCGGCCGAGGTGAAGGAAGAGGCCAAGGAGAACGCGCCGAAGATGGATCCGGAGACGGAGAAGATGATGAAGGACGCGTTCAAAGACATGCGCGTCACGTATCGCATCTCCGCGCCGTTCACGATCGTCTCGCACAACGCCACGCGCCGCGAAGGCGACACGCTGATCTGGGAGTACACGATGGCGCGCTTCGAGGAGCTGTCGAAGAAGAAGAACGCGGACGACTTCGGCGTTCGGGTAACCTACCGCCGATGACGAAACGGCTCCCACTCATCGGCGTTCTGCTGTTCGTCTCGTGCGGGTACGGCCTGGTCGGCCGCACGAGCTTCCTCGATCCGAACATCCACACGATCGAGATCCCGGCCTTCGTGAACCGCACCACGCGCGTGGAGCTGGAGCAACGCGTCACGCAGGCGGTGGCCGAGGAGTTCGTCTCGCGCGGACGCCTGCGGCTGGTCACCAACGACAAGGACGCACAGGCGATCCTGCGCGGCTCGATCGACTCGTTCAACATCTTCCCCATCGCCTTCGACCAGGGCCGCGCCACGCGCTACCAGATCTCGATCACCGCGAAGATCGAGCTGGTGGACCACCGCAACGAAGACAAGGTGCTGTGGAAGAACGATCAGTACCGCTTCACGGAAAACTACGAAGTGAACCTGGCCAGCACGGACGCCTTCGACCAGGAAACCCGCGCCATCCAGGAGATCGCCGTCCGCTTCGCCGAAGGCCTCGTGACCAACCTCCTCGAGGGGTTCTAGGGTCGGTGTTGTCGCTTCGCCAGGGGAACGACCGGGAGCGCCTCCGGCGGGCCGGCACGGCCGGCAGCGCTTGTTGGCCCAGCCGGAACGCACCGTGTACTAACTGAACGCGGCTCTTGGCAGCCGCACGTGTTGCCGTAAGCGCTGCCGGCCGTGCCGGCCCGCCGGAGGCGCTCCTCGTCGTGCTCCCAGCGGAGCGAAAGCACCGACCTTAGGAGCCCGCGTGGATGTTGGCCTTGAAGTAGTTCTCCGCGCGGATGGGGGCGCCGGCGACGCGGCGCATCATCGCCAGCTGGCCGACGTGCGTGAGTGCGTCTGCGATCGGGCCCTGGAAGATTTGTTCGGCGGGTTGGCCGAGGGGCGTTTCATTGCCGAGGCGCGTGTCGAGTTGGGCGAGGAGATCGAAGAAGCGCGATGTTTCTTCGTCCCAGGTCGCGGGGTTCGAGGTCGTCCAGCGCGTTATGCCGTCGGCCATGCGCAGCGACCAGTCGAGAAGGTCGTTGATGTGCGCGAGGATCTCGAGCGGCGTGCGGGTCGAGTCGTGAAGGCGGAACGTGGCAAAGTTCTCCGGCACTTCGCGCACGGTTTTCCCGCCGCGGTAGGCGAGGGTGGCGACGGTGTGTCGGAGAAAGTGCTGCACGGAGAAAGTAAGGGCGGGCTGAAAGCCCGCCCTCCAATTACTTCGCGGCGCGTTTGGACGAGCCGGCGAGGCGGGACTTGTAGCGGTTGGCGGTGTTCTCCTTGATCAGGCCCTTCCTCGCAGCCTTGTCGATCACGGAGTAGCTGGTGGCCAGCGTGTCCTTGTCGGCATCCCCGCCGGTGATGGCCGTGCGCGCCTTCTTGAGCGCGCTCTTCAGCGACGACTTGCCGGCGCGGTTGCGCGCCTTTGCCTTCTCTGCCTGTCGCCGCTGTTTTTCGGCCGACGCAATATTCGCCATGTGAATCTGCTCCCTAGTTTTGATGTCTCAGAATTCGCGAAAAACGGCGCATTCTACCTTGTTTCGATGCCGAGCTGCTTCAGTCGCTGGCGGGCCAGACCCGCTTCCTGCGACTTCGGATGTTCGTGCAACACGTACTGCAGCTGCACGACTCCCTGGGCTCTCTCGCCGACGTTGATGTACGCGAAGCCCTTCTTCAGCAGCGCACCCGGGACCTTCTCGGACTTCGGGTAATTGTTGACGACGCTGTCAAACTGCTGAATGGCATCCCGATATTTCTTCTGCGAGAAAAGACTCTCGCCGATCCAGTACGCGGCGTTGTCCGCCAGCTCCGATTTCGGGTTCGTCTGCAGGAAGTCGCGGAAGCCTTCGATGGCCAGATCGTACTGGCCGCGCTGGTAGTCGCGATATGCGGCCTGGTACGCCTCCATCGCGTTCGCGGTGGGGACGCTCGAGACCGGCGTGGCGGGCACGTCGACCGACGCGCCCGATGCGGCGCCGGCTGCGGGCGGGACCGCGACCTGCTGCTGCATCGACGCGATCATCGAGCGCAGCGCCTCCAGATCGCGCTGCGTCTGCGTGAGCTGCTGCGCGAGCTGATCGAGGCGATAGTTCGTCTGCTCGGTCGAGCCCTGCGTGGTCTGCATGCGCTCTTCGATGTCCGCGACCTTGGTCACCAGCGTCGCGTTCGAGCGAAGCAGCGTTTCGGTCTGCTCCGCGATGCGCACGTTCACGCCCTGCACTTCCTCTTTACCGGCGGTGGTACGGCGGACGTTCGCGAGCTCTTCCTGCAGCTCCGCGATCTGGTCCTGCGAGCGCTCGAAGTCGGAGGTGGAAACGCAGCCGGCCGCGGCGAGCGCCGCCGCGGCCACTGCGAAGAGTCGAAGGATTCTCATCGTCAGCGTGCCTGGACGAGCACGAGGTGCGCGCGGCGGTTCTGCGACCACGACGCGTCGTCATGCCCTTCTTCGAACGGACGCTCCTCGCCGTAGCTGACGGTGCGGATGCGGCCGGCGTTGATGCCGAGGGTGGTCAGATACTCTTTGGCCGAGTAGGCGCGGCGATCGCCGAGGGCCAGGTTGTACTGCTCGGTGCCGCGCTCGTCGCAGTGACCTTCCACGAGCAGGTTGTACGCGGCGCCTTCGCCCTTCAGCCAGGTCGCCGAGGCCTGCAGCGCGTTCTGCGCCGCATCATCGAGCGTGGCCTCGTCGTAGTTGTAGAACGCGTCGCGGATGTAGCCCTTGTCGCGGGCCCACTTGTTGAGCTGTTCGATGTCGGTGGGGACGACTTCCTGCGGCGTCTCTTCCCGCACGAAATCCCTGGTTGGCTCGACGGGCGTGTCCGTGCGCGCGGGCGGCGCCTCGATGTCCGGCGCGGTGGACTCCGTCGTCTGCGGCGTGACCACGGGATCGACCTTCTTGCGATTCGACTTGCACGCGGCGGATACCAGCAGCGCGAGCACGGCGAGGCTCACGAGGATCACCTTCGAAATCTTCTTCATTTGCTTTCCACTCCCTCCTCGGATGATATCGGATTCATTCGGGTTTCTTGGACCAGTCGGGCTCTTTGTTCTCGCCGTCGAACGTGAGCTGCAACAGATCGCTGCCGTCCACGCGCATGCGGTAGACCTGCCACCGTCCGCTGCGGTTCGACTGGAAGGCGATCCATTGTCCGTCCGGCGACCACGAGGGTTGCTCGTTCGATGCCTCGCCCGCGACGATGCGGCTCTCGTTGGTGATCAGGTTGGCGATGCGGATCTGGAAGCGCCCGTTCACGCGCGAGGTGTACGCGATCTTCTCGCCGTCGGGCGACCAGGTGGCGTCGTCGTTCCACTGCCCGTCGAACGAGATGCGCCGCACGTTCGCGCCTTCCGCGTCCATGACGTAGATCTGCGGCGAGCCGCTGCGTCCCGACGTGAACGAGATCTGCCGTCCGTTCGGACTCCACTCCGGCGTCGACTCCACGCTGCCCGTGGTGGTGAGGCGGCGGCGGTCCGAGCCGTCGTCCTTGATGATGTAGATGTCGGGATTGCCGTTCACGGATCCCACGAAGGCGATGTCGTTGCTGATCGGCGAGAACGTCGCGGACGTGTTCAATCCCAGGCCGCTGTTCACGCGCACGCGCCCGCCGCCGCGGCGGTTGATGATGTACATGTCGCTCGTGCCGCGCACGAACGACGTGTAGACCATGCGCTCGTTGTCGGGCGACCAGCTGGGGAGGATCGACAGCGCGCCGTGATTGGTGATGCGGCGCTGATTGGCGCCGTCCCAGTCCATCAGCCAGATCTCCCAGTTGCCGCTGCGGTTCGAGGCGTACGCGATCTGCGTGAGGAACACGCTCGGCCGCCCGTTCAGCGTCTTCACGATCTCGTTGGAGAGCATGTGCGCCGTGCGCGTGAGCGCCGCTTTCGGCGAGCGATAGATCTTGTGGAGCTGCATCGCACCGCTGGGATCGACCAGCCGCGCATCGACGCGATAGTCGTCGCCTTCGGTCCAGACATTGAGTTGCAGATGCAGCTGCGCGTTGATGCGCTTCAGAAGGTCGGGAGTGATGGGAACGCCCGGCGGCAGCGGCGCGATGGCCATGATGCCGGAGTAGGCGATGTCGCGCGTGAGCGAGGCGAAGAACGCGGTGCGCACTTCGTTCATGTCGACGGGCTGCGTGGCCGCGGCGCCGGGGGGCGTGAGCTGCGGGAACGGCACGGCGATGCGCACGACCTGCGTGGCCTGATCGCCGGTCATGGTCGAGGTGATGTCGGTCTGCGCGATGACGGGCATCGCCGCGACGAGAAGCGTGAGGACGAGAAGCGTGAGCGCGAGTGCGTGTCTCATCGGAACGTTAGATGAACTCCAAGGTAATTGCCTGCATACGCGAACGGCAACGGATTGAGCGGCGAGGCGCTGCGGACGGCACTCAGCGCCGCCCGGTCGAACGTCGAGTTGCCGCTCGGCGTCTCCACCTTCGCGTCGGTGATCGTGCCGTCGCGAAGGATGCGGTAGTAGATGATCACGGTGGCGGCGCCGGTGACCTGCGGGCGAAACCAGTTGCTCCCGATCTTGCGGTGCATGCCCTGGATGTAGAGCGCGTACGGAAAGTCGCCGCCTTCCAGGCCGGTGACGCCGGAGCCGCCGATGGCGATCTCGGGGGCGGTGCTGGTTGGCGGTTGGCGGTTGTCGGTTGGCGGTTGCAGCGGTGGCGCCTCGGACCCCTTCTTCGTGCTCTTGCCGAAAGGAGAGAGAGGCACGGTGTTCTTTTCCGGCGGGTTCGGCGGCGTCTTTTCGACGACCGGCTTGGGCTCCTCGATCACCGGCTTCGGCGCCTCGAGTTTTGGCAACGTAGGACGGGCTTCAGCCCGTCTGGGCGCCGAAGGCGCCTGCATGGCGGGCATCATCCTGATGGATACGAATCGCGCCGGCTCGGGCGCTCGCGCGTGCAGCGCGCTGTACACCGCGGCGCCGCCCAGCGCGACGTGAAACGCGATCGACGCAATGACGGCCACGCCGGCGCCGCGATCGAGCGCGGCCCTTTGCGTCAGCACGTCAGCGACGCGATCGTGCATTCTTCTCTCCCGGACGCGTGATCATGCCCAGTTGCTCCACACCCGCCCTGTTCATCACATCGAGCACCGCGACCACACGGCCGTACGGCACGCCTTCATCCGCCTCGAGCAGTGCACGCTTGATGCGCCGCGCGCGCAGCATGGGCCCGAGGGTGAGATCGAAATCGGCCGAGCCGACGGAGGTGCCGTCGACGTAGACCGCTCCGGCGTTCGTGATCGTCACCTTGGCCGGGCTGTTCGACGCCAGCTCGAAACTCTTCCCCTCGGCCTCAGGCAACGCCACGTCCAGTCCCTGCGTGAGCATCGGCGCCGTGACCATGAAGATGATCAGCAGCACGAGCATGACGTCCACCAGCGGAGTGACGTTGATCTCCGCCATGTCCCCCATGTCGTCGGATTCGCCTAGACGCAGAGCCATCGTGCCGTTAGACGCACCAGCGTCATGTGAAGTTGCGCTCCGTGAGATTCATGAATTCCAGCGTGAAGTCCTCCATTTCGCCTTTGGCCGAGCGGAGACGCTGCACGAACATGTTGTATGCAAGAAGCGCGGGGATGGCCGCGAAGAGACCCGCGGCGGTGTTGATCAGGGCCTCGCTGATGCCGGGCGCCACGGCAGTGATGGAGGTGGAGCCGGTCGCGCCGATGTTGCCGAACGCATCCATGATTCCCCACACGGTGCCGAAGAGGCCGATGAATGGCGTCGCGGCGGCGGTGGTCGCGAGAAAGGGGACGAACCGCGAGAGACGCGCGGCCTCGATGCGCGTGGCGCGTATGAGCGACCGCTCCACGCTGTCGAGGGACTTCACCATCTGCCGTCCGCCCTCGGCGTGCGCGATCTGTGCCTCGATCTCCGCGTAGCCGGCGCGGAAGAGTCCGACCAGGGCCGCATAGGTGAGGGGAGCGAGCGCGGCCTGCACGTCGGCCAGGCGTTTTGCCTTGCGAAAGATGCCGATGAAACGGCGCGACGCGCGCTGCGAGCGGCGGAAGCGCATCGCCACGGCGAGCATCACTGCCCAGGAGCCGATCGAGAAGAGAAGCAGGATGGCGAGAACGGCTCTGCCCACCACCCCCGACTGCTGAAATGCCGTCCAGAGTTGCACGGCGCGGAGGATAGCATCCCCCGCACCGCACACGAGTTACGCGTCAGATGCGGGGATCTTTGTCGACGTCGAGAAGGTCTGCCTCGAGGTTGGCCTCGCGCTCCTTCACGTCACCGTATGCTTCCTGCAGTTTGCCTTTGAGCTTGTCCTTCGTGCCGCTGGCGCGCATCGAGTGATCTCCGGTGAGATCGCCGACGGCCTGCTTCACGCGTCCTTTGATCTGATTGACCACGCCGCCGGCCTGGTTGGCGACGGCCTCTTCTGCGTCAGTGCGTCCGTTCTTGTTGAACATTCATTGCCTCCTTTGCAGCTCTGAATAACTGCAATGAAGGTGCCCTGATGGGGTCAGGTTTGGCGCAGGAATGGATCGCCGGCACGCGGCAGCTCTACCTCGGCACGCGGCTTCGGCGGCACCTCGTCGGGAGGTACCGGCAGTTCGTGCAGTTGCGGCAGCGGCGGCCGTTGGACAGGGCGGAGGTGCGGCGGAAGATCGTGAACGCGTTGCGGCATACGCAAAATGACGCAAGCACTGATTGCGCCACCTCGAAAGGATCTTGGTGACCCCGAGAGGATTCGAACCTCCGACCAAGAGTTTAGGAAACTCCTGCTCTATCCGTGCTGAGCTACGGGGTCACGGCGGGGAAACGATACCACGCGTTCCGTTCCCCCCTTTTTCACTCCTCCAGCGTGACGCGCTCCTCCCAGGTCGTCGGACCCTCCACGACGCCACGGATCTGGTCGTTGCGCACCAGCGCGGTCCGCCAGAAATGCTCTGAGGACCACGATGACTCCCGGCCTTTGCTCGTGTACCGCCTCACCAGCATGCGCGGCTGCTCGTCGACGACGAGCGGCCGCACGACGGTGACCAGGCCTTCGCGCGTCGCGGCGAAGCCAGTCACCGGCAGCGCTTCGGAGGCTCCGCTGTCGCTGAT
>DATLBM010000504.1:0-2110 GCA_035526885.1 Thermoanaerobaculia bacterium
CCTCAAATCAGGGCCAAAAGATGGGGAGATTCAGGGCAAGGCGCGCGAAGAGATCTTCGCCGGCCACTTCGCGAACATCAGCCGCCTCGCCGATGAAGGGAAGCTGGTCGTCGCCGGACCGTTCGGCAGGAACGACAAGTCGTACCGCGGCCTCTACATCTTCAACGTGGCCACGATCGAAGAAGCGGAGAAGCTCGTCGTCCTCGATCCAGCCGTGAAGGCGGGCGTGTTCGTCCCCGACCTCACCCCCTGGTACGGCTCGGCGGCGATGATGGTCGTGAACGAGACGCACAAGAAGCTCGTTCGGTGAACGCTGCGCTCCCACCCGGGGACGACGAAGGGCCTCCGGCGGGCCAGCACGGCCGGCAGCGCTTGTTGGCCCAGCCAGGTCGCACCGCATGCGCGCTGAACACGGCTCTCGGCAGCCGCACGTGTTGCCGTAAGCGCTGCCGGCCGTGCCGGCCCGCCGGAGGCCTCCCGTCGTCCGGGGGGCGGGAGCGAAAGCGTTACTTTTTCATCGCGCGACGGTCTAACTGCGTGGTAAGGAAGGCGCATGCGCAGTACGAGCCGCCTTCTCGCCTTCCTGTTTCTCGTCCATTTCGCGCACGTCCTGCACGCGGAAAACGCGAAGCGTGCGATCACCGAGACGGACATCTTTCGCTTCGTCTGGGTGGCCGATCCGCAACCGTCGCCGGACGGGACGCGCGTGGCGTTCACGCGCGTGACCGTGAACGAGAAAGGCGACGGCTACGAGACCGCGATCTGGATCGTTCCCGCCGACGCCGGTGCGCCGCCCGCGCGTCTGACCTCGGGCACGCGCGACTCGCAGCCGCGCTGGTCGCCGGACGGAAAACGCATCGCCTTCCTCCGCGCGCCCATGCGCGACGGCAAGCCCGAGCCCGCGCAGATTCACGTCCTCTCGCTCACCGGCGGCGAAGCGTGGCGACTGACCGACGTCGCCGGCGGCACGTCCGCCGCAGTGTGGTCGCCGGACGGCAAGCGCATCGCCTTCACCAGCACCGCGAACGCAAAAGATCTCGAGAAGCAGCGCAAGGAAAAGTCGAACAAGAAGACGGCCCAGGACGTCGACATGCCGCGCGAGAAGGACACTCCCGCGCCAAAGTCCGTGCCCGACGAGAGCGATCGCGACAGCGACGTGCGCACCATCACCCGCGCCGTCTATCGCTTCAACGATCAGGGCTATCTCGATCCCGAACACCGGTCGCACATCTGGGTCGCCGACGTGCCGGAGTTCGCTGAGCGTCCCGTCACCTCGCGCCAGCTCACCGACGGCAAATACGAAGAGGATGATCCACTCTGGTCGCCCGACTCGTCGCGCCTCTTCTACACGTCGACGCACATCGACGAGCCGTACTACGAGCTGCCGCAGAGCGACGTCTACGCCGTGAGCGTCAGCGGCGGCGAGCCGCACAAGATGGCCGCGCTCCCGTTCGAGATCGGACAGACGTCGATGTCGCCGGACGGAAAGTCGCTCGCGTTTCAGGCTGAGGTCTCGGAGCCGGTGCGGTCGTACAGCCAGCCGGATTTGTGGGTGCTCGAGCTTGCGAAGGACGCGAAGCCGCGCAATCTCACCGCCGATTTCGATTACGACGTCGGCGCCGGCGTGGGCGCGGATCAGCGCGCGCCGCGCGGCAACTCCGGATCGCGCATCGTGTGGGCGGACGGCGGGAAGTCGCTGATCGTGCTCGTCGCGCGCGAAGGCCGCGCGAATCTGATGCGCTTTCCCGTCGCCGGCGGCGCGCCGTCCGAGGTGACGTCGGGACAGCAGGCCATCGTTTCGTACTCCGCGAGCGGCGGCGGCGCGCCCATCGCGATGATCGTCTCCACGCCGACGGTGATCGGCGATCTCTTCGTGCTCGACGGAACACGCCCGCGCCGGCTCACTTCGTTCAACGACGCGCTCTTCGCGAATCTGAAGCTCACCATGCCCGAGGAGATCTGGTACGAGAGCTTCGACGGCAAACGCATCCAGGCCTGGGTGCAGCGTCCGCCGGACTTCGATCCGTCGAAAAAGTACCCGCTCATCCTCAACATCCACGGCGGCCCGCACTCCGCGTACGGCTGGATCTTCAGCCACGAGTTTCAGTGG
>DATLBM010000505.1:0-19258 GCA_035526885.1 Thermoanaerobaculia bacterium
GAGAAGCGAGACCGCACCGTCGACCAGATGGTGCAGGCCGCGCGCTCTGGCAAACAGAACATCGCCGAAGGCAGCCAGGCCTCGGGCACCTCCACCGAGATGGAGATCAAGCTCACGAACGTCGCGCGTGCGAGTCTGGAAGAACTGCTTGTGGATTACGAAGATTACCTGCGGGTGCACGCGCTGAAGATCTGGCCGAAAGATTCGCGCGAAGCAAATTTTGTTCGGAGCATGGGGCGTAAGAACGAGCCCGCGGCTGCGTACACTGCGTTCGCAGAGGACCGCCCCGCCGAGACCGTCGCCAACATCGCCCTCTGTCTCATCCACCAGGCCAACTTCCTCCTCGACAAACTGCTCGTGCAATTGCAGGAGCGCTTCGTCAAGCACGGCGGGATTCGCGAGCGCATGACCTCCGCCCGCCTCGCGCAGCGGCGATATGATCCGCGCCCATGAGCCTCCTCTCCACCCTCTCTTCCGAGCTCGAACAGATGTCCGCCGCCGGCACGATGAAGCGCGAGCTCGCGCTGAAGGGGCCGCAGGGCGCGGTCGTCGACGTCGAGGGATTCGGCGAGGTGATCATGCTCACCTCGAACAACTACCTCGGACTGGCCGACCATCCGGCCATCGTCGAGGCGGCGGAGAAAGCGGAGCGCGATTACGGATACGGGCTCGCCTCCGTGCGCTTCATCTGCGGCACGCAGACCATCCATCGCACGCTCGAGGAGAAGATCGCGGAGTTCTTCGGCACCGAGGACACGATCCTTTACGGCTCGTGCTGGAACGCGAACGAAGGTCTGTTCCAGACCGTCACCACGGACGAGGACGCGATCATCTCCGACGAGCTGAATCACGCGTCGATCATCGACGGCATCCGCCTCTCGAAGGCGCGCAAGGACCGCTACAAAAATCGCGATCTCGCCGATCTTCGCCGCGC
Organism: Thermoanaerobaculia bacterium; assembly: GCA_035526885.1. Taxonomy (GTDB): domain Bacteria; phylum Acidobacteriota; class Thermoanaerobaculia; order Gp7-AA8; family Gp7-AA8; genus QHVT01. The sequence continues at coordinate 935 of DATLBM010000505.1, forward strand.
GCTCGAGGCCACGAAGGACACGCGCAACAAGCTGGTCATGACGGACGGCGTGTTCTCGATGGAAGGCTCGCTGGCGCCGCTGCCGGAGATCATCGAGCTGACGAAGGAGTTCGGCGCGTTCCTCGTCGTCGACGAGTCCCACGGCACCGGCGTCCTCGGCAAAACCGGCCGCGGCACGGGCGAGGAGCTGGGCGTCTTCGGAAAGATCGACGCCTACACGTCGACGCTAGGCAAAGCGCTGGGCGGCTCGCACGGCGGCTTCACCACCGGACCGAAGACGCTCGTCGAATACCTCCGCCAGAAATCGCGGCCGTATCTGTTCTCGAACACGCTGCCGCCGGCGGTGGTGATGGGCTCCATCGCGGCGCTGGACCTCGTGCAGAACGATCACAGCTTCGTGGACCGGCTCCACGAGAACACGAAGTACTTCCGCGCGCAGCTCACCGCGAAAGGCGTGACGGTGCGCGAGGGCATTCATCCCATCGTGCCGATCCTCATCGGCGACACGGCGAAAGCGATCTCGATGTCGCAGGAGCTGCTGCGCCGCGGCGTGTACGTCTCGGGCTTTGGATTCCCGGTCGTGCCGCAGGGCCAGGCGCGGCTGCGCTGCCAGATCAGCGCAGCCCACACCCGCGAGCACCTCGACCGCGCCATCGCCGCGATCGTTGACGTTGCCCTGTCATCCTGAAGCCGCGAAGACGGCGAAGGACCTTCTCCGTGGCACGGTAGAAGGTCCCTCGACTACGCTCGGGATGACACCTTTACCATTGCGATGACGCTGAGGAGCGCGGCGAGCGCGAGAAGCATCCACTCCGACAGCGTCGGGATGGGCGTGACTTCCGCGGCCACGATGGTGATCGTCGCCGGCGGGGTGGTCGCGCTCACGGTCTGTCCCTCGGGCGCCGAAGCCGTGGCGGTGTTCGAGAACGTACCGCTTGTGCCGACGACGCGCACCTGCAGCGCGACCGTGGCGTTGGCGCCGGCGAGGATCGTACCGAGGTTGCAGGCCAGAGGGCTGGCGGCGTTGCAGGTGCCCTGCGACGGCGTCGCGCTGACGAATTGCAGCGACGACGGGAGCGTGTCGTTGACCGTGACGCTGGTCGCCGTCGACGGACCCGAGTTCGTGACGGTGATCAAGTAGTTGACGATCGTTCCCGGCGTGGCCGAGGTCGTGCCCGTGGTCTTGGTGATGCCGAGGGTGGTGGTGGCGGGGGCGGCGGTGACGGCGGGGGAGGAGCCGGAGGAGTTGCCGCCGTTCGAGTCCGTGGCGTTGCTGGTCGCGCCGGCGCTGTTGACGATGGTGCCCGTGGCGCCGGAGGCCACTTCGACCACCAGCGTGAACGTTGCGCTCGCGCCGTTGGCCAGCGTCGTGGCGTTGCAGGTGATCGTGCCGTTCGTGCGGAACGCCGGCGTCGTGCAGGTGAAGCCCGCCGGCGCGCTGATGGAGCGGAAGAGCAGCGAGGCCGGCAGCGTGTCCGTCATCACCGGGTTCGGCGCGGCGTCCGGACCGTTGTTCGTGAGCACGATCGTGTACGTGATCAGGCTTCCCACCGGAGCGCTCGTGGTCGGTGTCGACTTCGTGATCGAGAGATCCGCGAACGGCGTGCTGATGACGGTCGTGGTCGTGGAGGCGGTGTTGTTCGGCGACACCGGATCGTAAGTCGCGCTGCCGCCGGTGACCTGGCTCGTGATCGTGCCGCTCGTCGCGGTGACGTTGACCACGAGGGTGAACGCGCCCGTCTCGCCGCTGATCATCGCCGGCTTCGAGCAGTTGATGACGCCCGTACCGCCGACGGCCGGCGTGCCGCACGTCCAGCCCGCGGGGAAGGCCAACGACTGGAACGTCGTGCCGGCGGGGACGTTCTGCGTGAACGTGGCCGTGGTCGCGCTGTCCGGGCCGTTGTTCGTGATCGACTGCGTGTACGTGATCGTGCCGCCCGGCGCCACCGGGTCCGGCGCGTCCGCGTTGGTGACGGCGATGTTCGCGTCGGGCGTCGTGTAGGCCGTCATCAGCGTGACCGTGTTGTTGGACTGCGTGGGATCGCTGACGTTGCTGCTGCTGATCACGAACGACTGCGTGATCGTGCCGTCCGGACCGTTGTTCAGTGAATTCGCGACCTGTGCGACGAGCGTGAACGGAATCGGAGCGCCGCTGGCGAACGACGCGCTCGTGCACGTGATCGGGCCGTTCGCGCCGACGGCGGGCGTGGCGCACGCAAAGCCCGCCGGACCGGTGAGCGACTGGAAGAGCAGTCCCGCGGCGAGATTGATGCTGAAGGACGTGCTGGTCGCGGTGTCCGGACCGTTGTTCGCGACGGTGCCCGTGTAGGTGATGTTGCTGCCCGCGGCCACGGGGTCCGGCGCATCCGCGGCGGTGACGGCGAGATCGGCATCGGGCGTGACGTACGCCGTCGACTCCGTCTCCGTGTTGTTGCTGTTGTTCGGATCGGAGACGGTGCTGTTCGCGCCGAAGCCGAATTGAATGGTCGTGTCGTTGATGCCGATCAGCGCATCGTCCGCCTGCATCACGAACGTGAGGATGTCCGCTCCGCCGCTGACCATGCCGCCCGGCAGCGTGCACGAGTAGCCGGGCGTCTGCGCGCCCGCGGCCGGCAGCGTGCAGTTCCAGCCCGCGGGGACGGAGGCCGACACGAAGCGGAGGTTGTTGCTGCCGAAGGAGCTGAGCGTGATGCTCGGCGCGAGGTCCGGACCGTTGTTGCCGACGGTCACCGTGTACGTGATGTTGCCGTCTGGGAAGACGGGATCGGGCGAATCGGAGACGGTGACGTACACGTCGGCGTCCGGCGTGACGTACGCCGTCGACTCGGTCTCGCTGTTGTTTGTGTTGTTGGGATCGGAGACGGTGCTGTTCGCGCTGAAGCCGAACTGAATGGTCGTGTCGCTGATGCCGATCAGCGCGTCGTCGGCCTGCATGACGAACGTGAGGACGTTCGTGCCGCCGCTGACCATGCCGCCGGGCAGCGTGCACGTGTAACCCGGCGTCTGCGCACCCGCGGCCGGAAGCGTGCAGTTCCATCCCGCCGGAACGGAGGCCGACACGAAGCGCAGGTTGTTGCTGCCGAAAGAATTCAGATTGATGCTCGGCGCGAGGTCGGGACCGTTGTTGCCGACCGTCACCGTGTACGTGATGTTGCCATCGGGGAAGACGGGATCCGGCGAGTCGGTGACCGAGACGTACACGTCCGCGTCGGGCGTCGTGTACGCGGTCGTCTCCGTCTCGCTGTTGTCCGAGGTGTCGGTCTCGTTGCTCCCGCCCGCGTTCACGCCGAAGAACGTCTGGAACGTCGTGTCGTTGATGCCGAACTGCTCATCGTTCGCCTTGAAGGCGACGATGAACGTGTCCGTGCCCGGCGCCCACGTCGCGCGGCTGCAGGTGAACGTCGCGTTGATTGCACCCACCGAGGGCAGCGTGCACGTCCATCCCGCCGGTACGGTGGCGGACTGGAAGGCCAGCGACGAATTCGGGACGACGTTGAAGTTCACGCTCGACGCCGTGTCCGGACCGCCGTTCGTCACCGGAACGGTGTAGGTGACGGTGCCGTCCGGGAAGACCGGATCGGGCGAGTCGGTGACGCTCAGATACAGATCGACCTGCGGCGAGTTGACCAGCGTCGTCGCCGTCTTCATGTTGTTGGCGCTGTTCGGATCGGTGGTCGTGCCGGACGGGAAAAAGTTCGCGCTGATGGACTGGTCGGGGAAGTTCGCCAGCGACGCGGAGACCGTCGTGTTGATGACGATCACCTCGGTCACGCCGGCCGCGAACGTCGGCGTGATGCACGAGCCGTTGTTGCCCAGCCAGAAGCACGTCCAGCCCGCGGGCACGACGTCGGTCGTGTGCGTCACCGCCAGCGGCAGGTTGATGTTCAAGCCGCCGTTCGTCGCCGGGTCCGGACCGTTGTTGCGGACGGTCACCGTGTACGTGAGCGTCGCTCCCGGTGCAACGGGATCCGGCGAGTCGACCGCGGACACGACCTCCTGGTCTGCGGACTGCCCGAACGCGGCCAGGGACAGGACGAGCAAGGACACGAACAGAGCACGGCGGAAAATCGTCATACCTAACATCGCGCAAACGGTGAGGAAAGTCCGTCAGGTACAATTTGCGCCGTCCAAAAATGTCCGAGGTGACCCAACTTCTCCGGGAGTGGAGCGGCGGTAAACAGGAGGCGCGCGATGAGCTGCTCGGCCTCGTGTACGAGCCTCTGCGCGCCATCGCCGGACGGCATCTCAACCACGAGCGCGAAGGTCACACTCTCCAGCCCACCGCCCTCGTGCACGAGCTCTATCTGAAACTGATCGGGCAGCGCAGCGTGGCCTGGAACGACCGCGCGCATTTTTTCGCCGTGGCCGCGCAGGTGATGCGGCGCATCCTCGTCGATCACGCGCGGCGCAGGAAGAGCGACAAGCGAGGCGGCGGCGTGACTCCGGTGACCATCGGCGCGGCGGTCGATCTCGCCGCGGCGGAGAACTTCGACGTCGTGGCGCTGGACGTCGCGCTGGAGAATCTCGAGAAGATCTTTCCGCAGCAGGCCAAGATCGTGGAGCTGCGTTTCTACGCCGGCCTCACCATCGACGAAACCGCCGCCGTCCTCGGCGTCTCGGCCGCGACCATCAGCCGCGAATGGACCATGGCCCGTGCGTGGTTGCGCCGCGAGATGAGCGTGCGATGACCAACGCCTTCTGGGACGAGGTGCGCGACCTCTTTCATGCCGCGTCGTCCGCCGCTCCGTCCGCACGTGCGGATCTGCTGAAGCGCGCGGATACGGACGTGCGCAACGAAGTCGAGTCCTTGCTCGCGGCGCACGACGAGCCGGGCGCGTTTCTCGACCGCTCGGTGTGGGATCTCATCGACGCGCACGAAGGCGAGCGCCTGGCCGGCTCACTGATCGGCGCGTACCGCATCGTGAAGCCTCTCGGCCGCGGCGGCATGGGCACCGTGTTCCTGGCCACGCGCGAGGGCGAAGAGTTCACGCAGCGCGTGGCCATCAAGCTCGTTCGCGGCGGCGAGGCGCTCGTGCAGCGCTTCCGGCAGGAACGGCAGATCCTCGCCAATCTCGATCATCCGAACATCGCGAGGCTCGTCGACGGCGGCACGACCGCCGACGGTTTGCCGTACCTGGGGATGGAGTACGTCGACGGCACGCCCATCGACGCTTTCGCGCGCGCGTTGCCCATCGCGGGGAAGCTGCGGCTCTTTCTCGAGCTCTGCGACGCCGTGCAGTACGCGCATCGCAGCCTGATCATCCATCGCGACATCAAGCCCGGGAACGTGCTCGTCACCGCGGACGGCATGCCGAAGCTGCTCGACTTCGGCATCGCCAAGCTCGCATCGCCGGACGACACGCGTCCCGCCGCCACGCCCACGCGTCTCATGACTCCCGAGTACGCGAGTCCCGAGCAGCTTCTCGGCCGCCTGGTCACCACGGCCACCGACGTCTACTCCCTCGGCGTGCTGCTCTTCGAGCTGCTCACGGGCGAGAAGCCGTTCGACGGCGCGACGCGCACGGCGGCCACCGAGGCGCCGCGCGCGAGCTCGCTGGTGAAGGCGTTGCGCGGCGATCTCGACACCATCCTCGGCTGCGCGCTGGAAGTCGATCCCGCGCGGCGCTACGGATCGGTCGAGCGTCTCGCGGATGACGTGCGCCGCCATCTCAGCGGACATCCCGTGCTGGCGCGGCGTCCGACGTTCGGCTATCGCGCCGCGAAGTTCGTGCGCCGCAACGTGCTGGCCGTGGCCGCGGCGGCAATCATCGCCATCGTCACCGCGGTCGCTTTCGTGGTCACGTTCCAGCAGAAGCAGATCGCCGAGCGGCGCTTCGAGGAAGTGCGCTCGCTCGCGCACTCCGTCGTCTACGAGCTTCACGACGCCATCGAGCCGCTGCCGGGATCGACGCCCGCGCGCGAGCTACTCGTGCGCCGCGCGCTCGTGTACCTCGATGCGCTTGCGGCCGAGGCGCAGGACAACGGCGAGCTGCAACTGGAAGTGGCCGGCGCCTACATGAAGATCGGCGACGTGCAGGGTCTCCCGTACCGCGCGAACCTCGGCGACACCGCCGGCGCGCTGACCAGCTATCGCAAGGGACTGCAGATCGTGCAGCAGATGCCGGAGAGCGAGCTGACCGCCGATCTCTACGATCGCGTCGGCATCTGCGAGCAGCGCGCGTACCGCTGGGACGAGGCGCTGGCCGCGCACCAGCGCGCACGCGCGATCCGCGAGACGCTGCCGCTCACGCCGGCGCTCGCGCAAACGTGGACCGCGATCGGGGACTGCCGCTACATCGGCCAGCATTCGCCCACCGCGGAGCAGGCGTACGAGGCAGCGCTGGCGGTGCTCGCGAAATTGCCGCATTCGCCCGACGCGCTCATGGAAAGCGGCCGCGCGCATCAGCGCCTGGGCGGCTTCTACTCCGGCATCATGCTTCGCGACTGGCGGAAAGCGATCGCGCATCACGACGCCGCGCTGCGAGCGCTCGGCGAGCGCAGCGCGCTGGCGCCGGCGGACACCATGGCCCGGCGGAACTGGGCCGACCAGATCGTGATGAAAGCCACCGCGCAGAACATGATGGGCGACGCCGCGGGCGCGCTGGACTCGACGACGCGCGCGCTGGTGATCCTGCGCGAGCTGGCCGCCGCCGATCCGAAAAATACCGAGGCGCAGAAAGATCTGGCGTTCGCTTACGGGGAGCAGGGGGCGGCGCTGCGCAAGCTCGGACGCGAAGCGGAAGCGCGCGACGCGTTCCTCGGCGCGGTGGCGATCTACGAGCGCCGCGTGGCTGCCGATCCGGCCAGCGAAGAAGATCGCCGCGATCTGCAGAAGATGCGCGCGGCGCTCTCGAGCGGCATCAGCGGTTAGGTGCCGATATCACTCAGTGCTCTCGAACATGGGCAATCGGCGCGGCTGAATCCCTTATCATCGCGCGTCCCCGATGCCGGTCCCCGATCGCTACCGCGCCGCGTTCTCCCCGTCCACGCTGCAGACGATCGAGGTGCACGCCGGGCGTTTCCGCGTCACCGATCCGCTTTTCTTCCGCAGCGCGTACACGGCCGACGTGACCGAGAACGAGCGCCGCACCTTCCGCCCGATTCTCATCGCCGGCGGCGAGAGCTTCACCATGACGCGCTGCGGCTGCCAGGCCGCGATGAAGCCCGCGGACCTCTGCCGCCACCTCGCGGTGCTCGTGTCGCACATGGCCGGCGAAGACGGTCGTCTGCCGTCGGAGACGTTCGAGCACAGCGTGTGGCGCGCCATCGCGTTCGCGTCGTTCAGCGAGGGCCGCACGATCGGCCGGTCGGAAGCGGGTGATCCGCGCGAGCAGGTGCTGCGCCGCTACGCGCTCACGCAGCAGGAGCAGCAGCTCCTCGCGCGCGGCTCCGGTTCGGCACGGCTGCAGTTCGAGAGCTCGCCCTGGTACGCGTGGGCCAAACAGATGTTCGTGCGCGGCGAACAGGCGCTGCTCGAACAGCACGGCGATGCGTTTCATCTGCGCTGCAACGAATCCCTGTTGCCGGTTCCGAACGCGGCGGTCGAGCACGTGATCACCGCCGCGCCGGATCTCGTTGCGCGCAGCGGATTCGAGATCGTGCCGCAGTCGCTCACGCCGTCGCTGCGCGTCGAGATCACGCGCGCGCGCTCCCTGAAATTCACGCCGGTCGTCCTCGGCACGGGCGGCTCCGTCTTCGAGCGCGCCGCGCTGCCGCAGTTCGGCAGGTACTTTCTCATCGCCAACCGCTTCGCCTCGCTTGCTGCCGCGCCGCCGATGTTCACGGAGAAAGCACCGGGCGGACAGAGCGCGCTTTTCGAAGTGCGTCCGAGCGCGGGACTGCCGTATGACCGCGAGACCGTGATTGCCGAGGAGCAGGTGTACGCGTTCATCGAACGGCACCGCGGCGAGCTGTCGCGGATGCCGGAATCGCTGGCGCCCGAAGCGGTGCGCAACGCGCAGCCGGTGCGGCTCGATGGCGAAGTGATTTTCGATTTCGCCGCCGCGCACAAGGAGCTGCTCGAGATCGCGATCACGTGGACGACAGGCAATCCTGCCTGTCGAGAAGAAGGACAGGCGGGATCGCCGGTCCCCTACGTCACCGCGGCGGAGATCGCGAGGGCGCGGAAGGACGGCGTGCGCGCGCTCGTGCGCGGCAACCTCTGGATCGACGTGACCGATCCGCAGTTCGCGTGGCTCGATGACGCGACGCTCGGACCGCGCGGCCACGTGCTGGTGACGAAGCTCGAGCTGCTGCGCATTAGGGGCTCGCTGCGCGGCGCGGCGGTGTTCCGCGGCGACCGCTCCTGCGAGCGCGTCTTCCGCCTCTTCGACGAGATCCAGACGGACGCCGACGCGCCGTCGCCCGCTTCGCTGGGACTCGATCTCTACGCCTATCAGCAGACCGGCTATCAGTGGCTGTGGCTCCTCCAGCAGAACGGCTTCGGCGGTCTGCTCTGCGACGACATGGGCCTCGGCAAAACGCACCAGGCCATGGCCCTGATCGCGGCCCTGCGCGGCCAGAAAACGCTCGTGGTCTGCCCGACCTCGCTCATCGATCACTGGAAAGAGAAGCTCGCCCGCTACGTGCCGGACGGCAACGTCACGCTCACGACGTACGGCCTCGTGCGATCGCGCTTCGAGCAGTTCCGCGGCAAATCCTTCGACCTGGTCGTGCTCGACGAGATGCAGACCATCAAGAACGCCGATACGGCCACGCATCACGCGCTGCGCGGCATCGAGAAGCGCATCGCCGTCGGCCTGACCGGCACGCCCATCGAGAATCACGAAGGCGAATTGAAAACGCTGCTCGACTTCGTCGTGCCGGGCTATCTCCCCAAGTACGTCGACGACCGGGCCACGCTGCAGCGACTGGTGCGCCCGTTCGTGTTGCGGCGGACGAAGGCTCAGGTGCTCACCGAGCTGCCGCCGAAGATCGTCGACAAGCGCTTCTGCGAGCTGACTTCCGAACAGCGCACGCTGTACCGCCGCGTGCTCGAGTCGCGCGCCAAGCCGCTGCGCGCGCAGCTGCGCGCCGGCGCAACCGTGTCGTACGTGCACATCTTCGCCGCGCTGAACTACCTCAAGCAGATCTGCAATCACCCCGCGTCCGCCGGCGGTGGTTTCGGCGCGGACGTCCCCTCGGGCAAGTGGGAGATGTTCACCGAGCTGCTCGACGAGTGCCGCGCCTCGGGACTGAAAGTCGTCGTGTTCTCGCAGTATCTGCCGATGCTCGATCTCATCGAGAAGCATCTCGACGTGAACGGCGTCGGCTACGCGTCGATCCGCGGCGGCACACGCGAGCGCGGCGCGGAGATCGCGCGCTTTCGCGACGACGAGCACTGCCGCGTCTTCACCGCCTCACTGCGCGCCGGCGGCCTGGGCATCGATCTCACCAGCGCCTCGGTGGTCATCCACTACGACCGCTGGTGGAACCAGGCCCGCGAAGACCAGGCCACCGATCGCGTGCATCGCCTCGGGCAGAACAAAGGCGTGCAGGTGATCAAGCTGATCACGCGCAACACGATCGAGGAAAAGATCGACGCGCTGATCGCCGGCAAAGCCTCGCTGGCCGGTGATCTCATCCGGCCCGACGATCCGTCGCTGGTCAAGCAGTTCACGCGCGAAGAGCTCGACGAACTGCTCGCCGAGTAGCAAAACGTGATCTGCGTCACGCAATCTTGCCATATTGAGGTCTTTCCACCAGCTCCGCTTTAGCGGATAATGACCGTCTTCTATCAAGGAAAGCTGTGCGGAGGCTCGAAACTCCGTGCGGCATGTGGGCAGCGGTACAACGCATTCGTCCGCGACGCGGGTCAGACGCGTTTCGGTCAACTGGAGGATAGTTTTCATGCGTAGAGCCATAGGTGTGGCCATGGCATTGTTGTTTTCTCTTCCTTTATGGGCGGGCACGATCAACTCGATCAGTCCGTCCTCCGTTCAGGTGCTGAGCGGCGAGTACTTCATGGACGTCGCCGGCAGCGGGTTCAGTGACACCGACACGTTGGTCATCGATGGCAACGCCGGCCATTTCGAAGTCGACGTGAACTCGATCGACAAGCTCGGCACGGTCACGAGCTGGATCCCGCAGGAAGTCGTGAACCGCACGGGGACGTACTCGCTGTACGTTCGCGGCGCCAACGGCAACTCGCAGACGGTGAGCTTCCTGGTCTACAAACCGGGTCGCCTGCCGTTCCAGATTCATCTGCCCGAGGCGATCACCGCGCTGGCGCGCTCGCCGCTGGGGACGGGCATCAAGTACGACGTCGCGGTCTCGGGCGGCGACGGCTCGGCGGTCGACATCAAGTGCGATCCGGCGTCGGGCTCGAGCTTTCCGTTCGGACAGTCGAAGATCACCTGCACCGCCACGAACCTGAGCGGCGAGCGCGACTCCTCGTCCATCCAGGTCAACGTCTTCGACGGCACGCCGCCGAAGATTTATCTCCCGGCGAGCTTCGAACAGCGCGCCGATGACAAGTCGGGCGCGTACGTGAAGTACGACGTCTCCGCGGCGGATGACATCGACCGCGAAATGAGGGTCACCTGCAACCACGACTCGGGCACCTTCTTCCCGAACGGCAGGACCGTCGTGCAGTGCGAGGCCGTCGACAGCGCGATGAACGTGAGCTCCGGCTCGTTCGAGGTCTCCGTTCTGCCGATGGATCCGGGCTACCTGAAACTCGTCGTCTCCGACATGCGCGTGCCGACGGACCAGAAGATCGGCACGACGGTCGACTACAAAGTCTTCACGGAGGGCAGCGCGGATCCCGATCCCGTGATCAGCTGCTATCCCGAGTCGGGCGCGTGGTTCGACACGGGCGACACGAAAGTGGGTTGCACGGCCTACGACGACTTCGGCAATCGCGCCGAGGCCACGTTCGTGGTGACGGTGTACGAGGGGAACTTCCTGCGCGTCGAAGACGTGACCGCCGAGGCCACCAGCCCGAGCGGTGCGGACGTGGTCTTCGATCCGCGACCCGATGAGAACTGGACGGCGGCCATCGCCTGCACGCCGGAATCGGGATCGCTCTTCGCGTTCGGCGAGACGAGCGTGGAGTGCAACTCGATGAAGGCCGACGGCGAAAAGGTCACGGGCAAGTTCAAGGTGACGGTGGCGGATACGACCGCGCCGCACATCGAGAACGTCCGCGCCACGGTGGGCACGCTCGATCAGGAGCGCCACGTCATGCCGGTGGACATCGCGGTCCAGACCATCGACGCGGGCGACGCGGATCCGCGCTGCTCGATCGTCGCGCTCACCAGCGACGTTCCGATGGATTGGCAGGCCACGTCGCCGCTGTCGCTGGAATTGCGCGGCGAATCGACGCGCGCCCGCGCCTTCCACGTCCAGGTCTCCTGCACCGACGCCTCGGGCAACACCGCGACGACCAGCATCCCGCTCGCGGTGGGCAAGGGAAAACCGGCCAAAGTTCAGTAGTTTCGTGCGTTCGACGAGCGAAGGGCGGGCTGAAAAGCCCGCCCTTCGTGTTTCTACGAAACGCCCAGCGCGAACCGCTGCATCCACGCCACGTAATTCACGGGCGCGTGATCCGTCAGCAGTTCCGGCACGAAGTCGCCCTTGAAGAAGTTGTGCGAGTTGTCGTCGACGTGTTTGTCGTGGTCGATGACCGCGGGGGACGGGTTCGAGAGCAGCTTGTGGTCCGAGGTGATGTAGTGCAGCTCGCCGGTGTGGACGTAGCCGGGCGGCACGGTCGGCACGACGTCGCGGTTGTTGACCACGCGATGGATGCGGTCGCGCAGCGGGTGGTGGCTCGAGAACGCGGCATCGCCGCAGCGCGGACACCCGTACGTGTACACCGCGCGCGGACGCCGGTCGGCCTCGATCTTCGCCGCCGCGATCACGGCCAGCGCGGCGCCGAGGCTGTGGCCCGTGTAGAAGATCGGACCGGTGATCTCGCGCAGCTTCGCATGGATGCGCGGCCAGACTTCGTTCAGCGCGCCGACGAATCCCTTCGGCGCGTGGCCGATGCCCGCCGCGTCGTCCGGACGCACGTCGATGTTGCGCATCCAGTCGCGGAGCTCCTCCGTGCCGCGAAACGCCAGCACGTGAAAGTCGCCGACCTGGATGATCGAGGCCTGCGTCGACGGTCCGCTCGCGAAGAGCAGCTCCGCGTGGCCCGCGTTCGCGAGCAGCGCGCCGCGATCGGGCAGAACCACGCCGTCCTCGCCGACCGAGCGCCGATAGATGATGCGGCTCAGCTCCGCGAGCCACCACGCGTTGCGATTGTCGAAAAGGTGGGTGTCCTGCAGCGGCACGGCGGCCAGCGTGAGCTGATCGAAGTAGTCGCTGTCCGAGCCCGGTGAGAAGACGGCCTGCGCGGTATTCCGGATTTCCAGCATGATGGGGATTCTCCGGAAATCAGTGTAGCGCGATCCCGGTCGCCCAGGGCACGACCAGAAAGATCAGCGCCGTGATGACGAGCGCGGCCGCAATGTCGAGCAGCAGCCCGCTGCGCGCCATGGCCTTCACGCGCACGAACCCCGTGGCGTACACGATCGTGTTCGGCGCCGTGGCCACCGGCAGCATGAATCCCGACGACGCCGCGAGCACCGCGGGCAGCATGAGCATGTACGGATGCACGTGAATCGAAGTCGCCAGCGCCGCGGCGATGGGCATCATCGCCGTCGCCGTGGCCACGTTCGACGCCACCTCCGACAGCAGCGTCACCACCACGCACACCATCACGATCATCAGCACCGGAGGCCAGTTGCCGACGAACGACAACTCCGCGCCCGCCCACTTCGAGAAGCCGCTCTGCTCGAGCGCCTCCGCGAGCGCGAAGCCGCCGCCGAAGAGAATGAGCACGTCCCACGGAATGCGTTTGAATTCGTCCCAGCCCAGGAGGCGCTGCTCTTTGCCGGCCGGCAGCAGAAATGCGATCAGTGCCATGGCGATGGCCACCGTCGCGTCGTTCGCCATCTTCGGATTCGGGAGCAGCGACGACCATCCCGGCGACCGGAACATCCACAGCAGCGCGGTGGCGAGGCACAGCAGGAGCGCCATCTTCTCGCCGCGCGACATCGGACCCGGCTTCTCGATTCCGAGCTGCTCGATGGGAATGGCCGCGCCGCGCGGCACGCGCGCCGTCACGACGACGATCAGCCAGCACGTCGGCACGAGCACGATCAGGTAGACGACGCCGAACGTCATCCACTGCGCGAACGTGATCTGCGGCGCGTTCGGAAAGAGCGTTTTCGCCGCGCCGAAGAAAATCAGATTCGTGGGAGTGCCGATCGGCGTGCCGATGCCGCCCAGCGATGCAGCGTACGCGGTGCCGAGGAGCGTGGCTTCCGCGGTGCGCGCTTCTTTTCCCAGTCCGCCCACGACCGCCACCGCGATCGGCGCCATCATCAGCGTCGTGGCGGTGTTGGAGATCCACATCGACAGGAATGCCGTCACCAGGATCACCGCGAACACGATGCGCCGGGGCTCGGTGCCCACGCGCGACAACGCGAAGTACGCCATGCGCTTGTGCAGTCCCCAGCGCTCGAACGTCGAGGCCACCAGGAAGCCGCCCATGAACAGGAACACCGCGGAGTTCGCGTACGGCGCGGCGATCTTCTCCATCGTCCCGACGCCGGCCAGCGGAAACGCCACCAGCGGAATGAGTGCCGTCATCCCCATCGGCACGGCCTCGGTCAGCCACAGCAGCGACATCAGCAAGCCGATGAAGGCCGTGAAGCGCACCGCGCTCGTGAAGGTGCCGCTGGCGGGAATCAGAAGCAGCAGCGCCGCTGCGATCACGCACACCGCGGCTTTACGGATCGAGATCGAATTGGACAACGCGGAATGGTACCGGTTACGGTAGCGCGTTAGAAAGAGAGAGATGCACACTTCCGACACGCGCGCGCCGCGCGCTTCGATTCATCTGCGCGAAGGCATCGAGTCGTTTTTGCGATACGCGAGAGGCCGCGTCTGGAGTGAAGCCTCGCGCCGCGACCGCCTGCACGCGCTGGCCACCGCCGTCCGCCGCCCCGCCCTCGACGCCATGCGCGAGTCGGAGCGCCGCTATCGCGAGCAGGACGCGAAACGCCTCTACTACCTCTCCATGGAGTTCCTCATGGGCCGCGCCCTCGGGAACAACCTCACGAACCTCGGCATCTACGACGACGCGAAAAGCGTCCTCGCGGAGCTGGGCGACGATCTCGAAGAACTGCAGGACCTCGAGCCCGACGCCGCCTTGGGCAACGGCGGCCTGGGACGCCTGGCCGCGTGCTTTCTCGACTCCATGGCCACGCTCGATCTGCCCGGCTTCGGCTACGGCATCAACTACGAGTACGGCCTCTTTCGCCAGAGCTTCATCAACGGCTATCAGCACGAGAAGCCCGATCACTGGCTGGAAGGCGGCTCGCCGTGGCTCATCGAGCGCAACGACGAGGCGGTGATCATCCCCGTCTTCGGCCAGGTCACGAACGCCACGGACACCGGCGTGTACGCGCCGAAGTGGGTCGACTTCAAGGTCATCGTCGGCGTGCCGCATGACATGCCCATCGTCGGGTACGGCGGACGCACGGTGAACTGGCTGCGCCTCTTCTCCGCGCGGGCATCGGAGGAGTTCGACATCGGCATCTTCAACACGGGCGACTACATCCGCGCCGTGCACGAGAAGATCAACGGCGAGTCGATCTCCAAGGTGCTCTATCCCTCCGACACCATCGCCGCTGGCAAGGAGCTGCGCCTGCTGCAGGAGTACTTCCTCGTGGCCTGCTCGGTGAAGGACATGTTCCGCCGCCATCGCAAGCAGTACGAGTCGTACGGCGACTTCGCGAAACACGTGGCCGTGCAGATGAACGACACGCATCCCGCGCTCACGGTCGCGGAGCTGATGCGCATCTTCGTCGACGAAGAGCGCATGCCGTGGGAAGAAGCGTGGGCGGTGACCGTCGCGACGTGCGGCTACACGAATCACACGCTGCTGCCCGAGGCGCTGGAGCGATGGTCGTTCGAGCTGATGAACCGCGTGCTGCCGCGGCATCTGCAGATCATCATGGAGATCAACCGCCGCCTGCTCGCCGACGTCGAGCGCCGCTTCCCGGGCGACATCGCCATGCAGCACAACGTGTCCATCGTCGCCAACGGCGAAGTGCGCATGGCCAACCTGGCCATGGCGGGCAGTCACTCGGTGAACGGCGTCGCGGAACTGCACTCGAAGCTCGTCACCACGTCACTCGCGCCGGATTTCCATCGACTGCATCCGGAGCGCTTCAACAACAAGACGAACGGCGTGACGCCGCGCCGCTGGCTCGCCCACGCGAACCGCCCGCTGGCGGCGTTGATCACGAAGACGATCGGCGATGCGTGGGCGCGCGATCTGGACCGCCTCCGCGAGCTCGAGCAATTCAAGGACGACGCGTCACTGCTCGAGAAACTCGATCGCGTGAAGTCGCGGAACAAATCGGCACTGACGCGCATCGCCAAGGAGCTGACCGGCATCACGGTCGATCCGACGTCGATGTTCGACGTGCAGGTGAAACGCATCCACGAATACAAGCGCCAGCTCCTCAACGCGCTGCACGTGATTCATCGCTACTGGGCGATCGTCGAAGACGGCGAGATTCCGGAGCAATCGCGCACGGTGATCTTCGCGGGCAAAGCCGCGCCGGGATACTGGGCCGCGAAGCTGATCATCAAGCTCATTCACTCGGTGGCCGAAGTGGTGAACGCGGATCCGCGCACGCGCGATCTCCTGCGCGTCGTGTTCCTGCCGGACTATCGCGTCACGCTCGCGGAATCGATCATGCCGGCCGCGGAGCTCTCGGAACAGATCTCGACCGCAGGCAAGGAAGCCTCGGGCACGGGCAACATGAAGCTCGCCCTCAACGGCGCACTCACGATCGGCACTCTCGACGGCGCGAACATCGAGATCCGCGACGAAGTCGGCGACGAGAACATCTTCATCTTCGGCCTGGAAGCCAGTGACGTAACCTCACTCATCGGCGCCGGATACGATCCGCAGCTCTACCTGCACGACCACAAGTGGATGAGCCGCGCGGTGGACTCGATCGCCTCGGGCCACTTCTCCCGCGGCGACCGCGACATCTTCCGCCCCATCCTCGGCAAGCTCCTCTCCACGCGCGACGAATACGTGCACCTGGCCGACCTCCCGCACTACGTCGCGCGGCAAAAGGACGTCGACCGCCTCTACCGCGATCGCCGCGCCTGGAACCGCGCGTCGCTCCTGAACATCGCGCGCATGGGCAAGTTCTCGTCGGACCGCACGATCCACGAATACGCGACGGACATTTGGGACATCAAACCCGCGGTGATAGGCAGCTTCGCGCACACGCTCGAGTAGGACCTATAGGTCTTATAGGTCCTATAGGTCCTATAGGTCCTACGACAACCCGTTCACCATGGCGGCGAAGACGGCGAGGATCTGGTCGTCCGTGAACGGGTTCGGCTCCGCGGGCTGGTTGCGTTGCGAGAGCACGCGGTCGCGGACCATGCCTTCGGCGCCGCCGAACATGGCCGAGCAGAGGACGCGCGGGTCGAGGTCTTTGCGGAACGAGCCGTCTTCGCGTCCGCGCTCGATCTGGGCGCTGACGTGTTTCATGAACTCCTGAAATCCCTTCGACAGCAGCACCTCGGGCGAGTGCCCGCGCATGCGGCGGCCTTCGAAGAGGAAGAGGAAGGCGATGTCGAGGTCGCGGCTGAGCGCGCGGACCATCATCGTCAGGAGGCTGAGGATGCCGTCGCGGCCGTGCTGCGTGCCGGCCAGGATCGGTTCCACCATCATGTTCAGGCCCGACCACGAGTCGTTGAAGATCGCCTCGAGCAGTCCCGCTTTGCCGCCGAAATAGCGAATGAGCTGCGATTCCGAGGAGCCGGCTTCGCGGGCGATGGCGGCGGTGGAGGTTTGCTCGTAGCCGTGCCGCGCGAACAGCATTTTGCCCGCGTTGAGCAGGCGCATTCGCGAGGTTTGCGTGTTGTCGGCTTCGGGGACCGTCACGGTGCGTGGCAGCGTATCGCCGACCCGGAAGGCAGGTCAAGGTGGCACCACTACTGACCGCGCTTTGTGCACTTTCGATAAGCCGTGATGAGTGAATAGGTTAACTCGATGTGGTGCGTCATTTGCTTCTTAGGGGAAGCGCTGGTAGTATCACCACCAGCGATGAATCGCGGCTGATTTTCAGGTTTCCGTAAGCGCGTATCCTGCCTGCGCACATGCGGAAAAGGGCGGGGCGGACGTTCTGTCCGCCCCGCCGTTGTTTTTTTCGTGATACTTTTCCCCGACAATTTAACGGAAGAGGTTTTTATGCGCTCGAGCGTGGCCGCTCTCCTTCTGCTCCTGGTGTGCTCCTCGACCCTCGCCGCCGCCGAATTCGACGACTGCGACGCCAACTTCATCGCCGCCATCGGCAGCAGCGCCTACCAGTTTTCGCCGGCGCACGCGGGCGATCTCGGCACGGTGCGACTGTTCTCCATCCTCTCCTATCAGCGCGCCGCGCACGAGAAGCGTTTCGGCAGCGCGTTGTGGCAACTGCGCATCGATCGCGCTTCCGACGGCACGCGCGTGCTCACGCTCGACGGGCGCTCGTTCATCGGCGCGGACGGCGCCGCGCTCGCGGAGCTGTACTGGGACGGCCGCGACGATCGCGGCCAGCTCGTCGCGCCGGGCAAGTATCGCTACACCTTCGTGGCGCGCTTTCATCCGACCGCGCTGACGTACGACGCGGCCTTCGACGCGGATGAAGCGCTGGCCTCGTTCGACGAAGTGATCGTGAACTACGGACTGCGCGACGAAGGCTCGCGGCGGCTGCGCATCAGCGCGAACGCCACGACCTGCCAGGTGCAGCAGCACGCGCCGATGGAGGCCGGCTTCCCGTACAACTTCTACTACGGCTCCACGCACGCGCACTCGAACTGGTCCGACGGCGGCCAGCCCACCACCGCGTGCTCCAGCGGCAACGCGTACGGCAGCGGCACGTTCGCGCCCGCGGACGTCTTCGGCTACGCGCGCAACACCGCGCAGCTCGACTTCTGGGTGGTCAATGAGCACAACCATCTGATCCAGGACGCCATCTCCACGAACAACGCGCCGCTCACCGAAGCAAAAGTGAAGCAGCGCTATCAGGATGGATTGGCCGCCGCGAACACCGCCACCGTGAACGGGTCGTTCGTCGCCATCTACGGCATGGAATGGGGCGTCACCACCAACGCCGATCAGGGACACGTCACGCTGCTGGAGACGCCGCTGCTCTTCGGCTGGGAAAGCTGCACGACGTGCAACGGTCCGAATCCCGAGTGCACGCCGGGGACGAACTGCTACTACGACGTCTTCACGCCGAAGCGTTTCGGCTATCT
>DATLBM010000506.1:0-3424 GCA_035526885.1 Thermoanaerobaculia bacterium
ATCGGGCACTCGAGGTTGCAGTGGTTGGTGATCTCGATGATCGGCAGGCAACTGTGCTGCTCGTGGTCGGGACAGAGTCCGCAGTCCTTCGGACATCCCTCCTCCACTTTCGTGCTGTGCTTCAGCGGCACCGAGCCTTCCTTGATGTACGTCAGCGACCGCAGGAACCAGTCCGCATCGCCGGAGATCAGCGCCTCGGACTGCCCATCGCGCGGACACTGCTTGCGCAGGTACACCTTGCCCCCGCGGATCATGCGCACGCCATCGACGAGGCCGCGGCACGTCGGGCAGATGCCTTTCGAGAACGAGTGGAAGACCTCGCGCGTATCGGCGTCGGAGGAGCGGACGAACTTCGGGTCGATGACCGGCAGCTTCATGACGACTCCTTCGCGCTCAGCATCCGCTGCAGCATCTTTGGATCGGCGAAGCGCATGTCCTGCTCGCGGTACAGCACGTTGTACGAGCACGTGGGGATGTTGCCGCCGTCCTCCTGCGGCACGCCGACCGGACACTTCATGACTCGGGCGACGTCGAAGTTCTCCTCGTCCATGTGCGAGTGGATGTACACGGCCTTGACCGTGCGCTCGGCGATCTTCTGGCGCTCGATGATCGTCAGCGTGCGATCGTCGGGGAACATGTCGCGCAGCAGGCGCTTGAGCGTCTTCAGCACCGCCTCAGCCTCGGGGATGCGATCGGGATCAGCCCAGAGGTCGTCGATCAGGTCGCGGAAGACGTTCTCGAGCTTCTCGCGCGGCTCGATGTAGAGCGAGTCCTCGAGCAGCTCGAACAGCTTTGTGCGCGACGTGAGCCGCGCGAACGGGACGTAGCCGCCGCCGTCGAGCGTGAGCACGTAGCAGATCGAGTAGCAGAGCGGATGCGCGAGCGGCGACGGCACGAAGTCCTTCGCCGTGATCGCGCCGTTCGTCGCCTCCTCGATGCGATCGTGCAGGTCGGGGATGGTGATGCGCGCGCTGCGCGTGAAGCCGACGCCGCCCTGTCCGGTGAACGTGAGCGTGTGCAGTTCCAGCGAGCGGATGTGCGGCCTGGCCAGCACGAGCTCCAGCAGCGCGCCGACCTCGGAATCATTAAGTCCTGCGGCCACTGCGGGAAGGATGGTCGTCGCGACGTCGTACTTTTCGAGCAGGTCGAGCGCGGCCAGCTTCGCCTTGACGGTGTTCGCGCCGAGGAGGATGCGGTCGGTTTCGGGCTTGAAGCTGTCGAGGGAGAGGACGATGCGCGCGTCGAGCGCGGCCAGCTTGCGCACGTACGCTTCGTCGCGCAGCTTGAGGCCGTTCGTGGAGATGGTCAGGCGGCGGATGCCGGCGTCGCGGCACATCTGCAGGAAGTCGAGCAACTGCGGATGCAGCGTCGGCTCGCCCCCCGTGAAGTTGATGATGTCGACCTCGTCGTGATCCTCGGCGAGATGCCCGAGGATTTTGGCCATGTCCTCCATGGAGAGGTTGTGCGCGTCGTCGTTCTTGTTGATCGTGTAGCAGATCGGGCAATCGAGATTGCACGCGGACGTGATCGGAATGACCGGCAGGTAAACCTTCTGCTGATGCGACGGGCACGCGCCGCAGTCGAGCGGGCAGCCGTTCGTGACCGGCTTGCTGATGCGTTTCGGCGGCGTGTTCGGTGCGATGAAGGACATCGCGTCGACGTACCACTCGGCCGATGACGCGACGCGCACCTGCTCGTGGCCGTGCTCGGGACAGAACTTGTCGAACCAGACCGCGCCTTCACGAAAGAGGATCTTCGCGTCGACCGGCTGCTTGCAGCTCCGGCACAGACTCTTCGTCATCGAGTAATAGACGTGGTCCGTGAACACGCGCTCGGGGGCGGCAGTCGTCGTCTCGGGCATTGGTGCCTCCGAACCGCGGTCGATGGAAGTTGTAGCGCGGATTCTACGCCGTCACGCGAGACGCAGCGCGCGTTTCAGCGCGTCGTCGCCGCGGATCCGCCAGATTTTCTGGTCGAGGTAGTAGTGATTCATCGCCAGTCCCCACCAGAGGCACAGTCCGATCTGGTTCCAGCGCACTGAGGACGACCAGCGGCACAAAGGAAACACGCCCGTCGAGCAGGCGAACGTGAAATACACCGCGGCGGAGAACAGCGCGCACGCGGCCAGATAGGCGAAGAACGTGCGATTGACGAGATGCGCGGGGCCGTGATCGCCGGGCGCACTGTAGCGATTGCGGTTGTGGAACCACACCAGGCCGAGGTACTGGACGTTGTGGAAGATCACGATGGTGATCGACAGGAGGAGAAAGTCTTCGTCCGGCCCCGTCGACGCGCCATAGACGGGCTCATAGCGCGCGACCGCGAAATAGATCGCGCCGTACAGCAGCACGGTGATGAGCATGTACGGCGTCTTCGGATTGCGCTTTTCTCCTCGGAGCTGCACGAAGGCGAAAATGATCAACGCGCCGAACCAGATCGCGATCAACGCGCCTTCGATCGCCGTCTCGATTGCACTCGACCGCGGCGGCAGATGCAAAAGCACGCGCGCCTTCGGATGCGTCAGAAGGAAATACGCATACGGCGCGAAGCAGCCGATGTAGAGCGTCGCGCGGTCGAGTCGCATCGACGCGTAATCGCGATTGACGGAGTTGTAGAGCGCGACGAATCCCCAGTGCTGCCGCACCACGTGGTAATAGCCGTAGAACGTCGCGAATCCTAGAAAAAGCAGGAAGGGATCCGTGGAGCCGGTCAGCTCGTTCGCCACGAGTGCCAGCGGTCCAATGGCGAACGTGAGCAGACTGACGAGCAGCAACCGGCGGCGCTGCCGCCATTCCTGCGCGTCGAGATACGTGCGCGTGAACGCGGCGCCGATGTGCGGTCCGTCGAACGCCAGGAGCCAGAGCCACCAGAGCGCCACGATGGAGACGCCGAGGGCGAAGTAGAGGCCGAGAAAGAGGACGCTCAACGCGGCCCCGCCGAAGAAGCAGACGAGGTCGAATCCCGGGCTGACGATCCAGCGCGGAGAGGCGACCGTGGACATACCGCCGATGATACGCCGCGGAGGAAATTCGAGAGCCCGGAGTGGGGTCAGACCCCGGTGAGGCTGGGGTCAGACCCCTATACTCATCGCATGACTCAGCATGCGACGTCTTCCGCCGTTCCGCCGCCCGGGCTGGAGCCTTCGCATGCGGAGCGTGCGCGCACGCTGCTCGTCAGCGAGCGGCTCGGCACGCTGGCTACGCAGTCGCAGCGCCATCCCGGCTGGCCGTTCGCCTCGGTGATGCCGTATGCGCTGACCGAAGATGGCGCGCCGCTGTTCCTGATCAGCGGCATGGCCATCCATACGCAGAACCTGATCGCCGAGCCGCGCGCGAGCCTGCTCGTGATGCAGAGCGGCGCGGACGCCGACCCGCTCGGCGCCGCGCGCGTCACGCTCCTCGGCACCGCCGCACGCATCGCCGAG
>DATLBM010000507.1:0-4398 GCA_035526885.1 Thermoanaerobaculia bacterium
GCAAGGCGAGTCGCGCACGATCCGCGTCGAAACGCGGCCGGGCACTCCGCTCAAAGCCGTGCTGGTGTGGACCGATCCTCCCGCCGCCGCCCGCGCGGTCGGCGACACCACGCCCGTTCTCGTCAACGATCTCGATCTGCGCCTCGGCGCGAACGAATCCGCCGATCGTCTGAACAACGTGGAGATGATGTCGATCGCCAATCCCTCCGGATTCGTCGACGTCACCGTCACCGCGCGCACGATCGGCTCCGGCACGCGCCAGGGCTACGCGCTGGTGATCACGGGAGATCTCGTCGAGCAGGCAAACGTGCGCCGCCGCGCCTCGCGGCATTAGCCGCTATCATTCGCGCCGCATGCTTTCCCGTGAGTACCTTCGCGAACACGCAGACGCATACCGCCAGGCGCTGAAGAACCGCGGCGCCGCCGTGGACATCGAACGCTTCCTCGAGCTCGACGCCGAGCGCCGCCGCAACATCGCCGCCGTCGAGCAGCTCAAGGCGCGGAAGAACGCGGCCTCGCAGGAGATTGCCAATCTCAAGAAAAACAAGCAGGACGCCGGCGCGCAGATCGAGGCGCTGAAACACTCCGGCGACGAGATCAAGCGCCTCGACGACCGCGTCGCGCAGATCGAGGAAGAGTTCCGCGAGCTGGAGCTCGGCTTCCCCAACGTCCCGCACGAATCCGTTCCCGTCGGCCGCGATGAATCCGCCAATCGCGTGGAGCGTCACTGGGGCTCGAAGCCCAGCTTTCCCTTCACGCCGAAATCGCATTGGGATTTGGGCGAGTCGCTGCACATCCTCGACTTCGACCGCGCATCGAAAGTGACCGGCGCGCGCTTCTCGATTCTCTTCGGCGCCGCGGCGAAGCTCAGCCGCGCCTTGATGAACCTCATGCTCGACGTGCACGAGCGCCAGGGATACACCGAGGTGCTGCCGCCGTTCATCGTGAACGCGGACTCGCTCCTCGGCACGGGACAGCTGCCGAAGTTCGAAGAGGATCTGTTCAAGCTCCAGCACGAGAAGCCGCTGTATCTCGTTCCCACCGCGGAAGTGCCGGTGACGAACATCCACCGCGACGAGATTCTCGAGCAGCTTCCCATTCACTACACGGCGTACACGCCGTGCTTCCGCAGCGAGGCCGGCTCGTACGGCAAGGACACGCGCGGACTCATTCGCCAGCATCAGTTCGAGAAAGTGGAGCTGGTGAAGTTCACCGCGCCCGATCAATCGTGGGACGAGTTGGAGAAGCTCGTCGCGGATGCCGAGGAGATTCTGCAGCTCCTGAATCTGCACTACCGCGTGATGACCCTGTCGACGGGCGACATGAGCTTCAGCTCGGCGAAGACGTACGACATCGAGGTGTGGCTGCCGGGGCAGGAGACGTATCGCGAGATCTCCTCGTGCTCGAACTTCACGGACTTTCAGGCGCGGCGCGCGAACATCCGCTATCGCGGCGGCGACAAGAAGACGTCGTTCGTGCACACGCTCAACGGCTCCGGCCTTCCCCTCGGACGCACACTCGTGGCCGTCCTGGAGAACTATCAGCAGGAAGACGGCTCGGTGATCGTGCCCGAGGCGCTGCGGCCGTACATGCGAGGCGTGGAGCGGATCACGGGGCGGTGACGCCGCCCACCACTTCGTAAACCAGATCGGTCTGGCCGATGTGCACGTGATCTCCGTTGGCGAGCGTCGCGTGATAGATGCGCGTGCCGTTGATCCACGTGCCGTTGCGGCTCTTCAGGTCTTCCAGCGTGAAGCCGTCGGGGCCGCGGTAGATGCGCGCGTGAAAGCCGGAGACGCCGAGGTCGGGGATCTGGATGCCGTTGTCGCGATGGCGGCCGATCAGATATTCGGGCTCGGCGAGCGCAATCACGCGGCCGGCGAGCTCGCCGCTCTCCACGCGTAACTGCGCGAGCGTGGGATGCACGACGTCGGCGTACGACATGCGTTGATGCGACGAGAGCAGGAGCGACGTGTCGTCGTTCGCTTCCTCGTCCTGCATCGTCGCTTCCTTGCCGAACTCCGGCTCGCCCTGGCGCATCGTGGCGTCGCCTTCCTGCTGCGTGCGCGAGACGCGCACTTCCTCGATCAGCTTGTTGGCGTACAGGCCGTACATCACGCGATACACGGGCAACGGCTCGTCCGCGGACTCGCACAACTCCTCGAGCGTCCGCTGTCCGTTGATCAGAAACAGCAGCTTCCACTCCTCGGCCGTCAGCGTGATCTTCTCGTCGCGCGGCGAAGTGACGACGCGGAAGACGACGGACTTGTCGGGCAGGAGAGCCAGGCACTGCTCCCACTCCTCGATGCGGCGCGCGCCTTCCATGATCAGGTTCGGCAGATCGATGGCGATGGTCACGGCGTACGACGGCAGCGTCGCCTCGCCGACGAACGAGAACGTGCCGCCGCTCCACACGAACGCGTCGAACACGATCTCGGAGACCTGGATCTTGAGAAAGTCGCGCACCTGCTCGTCGGTGAGCACGCTTTCCTGCACGGCCAGCTCGCCGAAGCGGCCGCCGTCACTCATCATCAATTCATCGAGACGATCGCGTTGCGCGGGCGTGATCTTTTTCTTGCGCAGCAGGATGGAGCCGAGGCGGAACTGTTCCTGGTTGGACGTGGCGAAGACGAGACAGCCGTCGTCGAAGAAGATGGACGCGGAACGTGCGCCGTGCTGCACGAGGAGCGTACCGCTCTTGCGCGCGTTGCTGAGCAACGTGAGCACGCCGGGCAGGCGGAAGGCCGCGATCTCGCCGCGCAGCAGTGCTTCGTCCATCAGGCGGCGATTCTACGCGCGCTACAGAGTGCGCCGGAACAAGTCCAGCGTGCGCTTCCACGCATCCGCCGCCGCATCTTCGTTGTACACCTCGGGACGCGCGTCGTTGAAGAAGGCGTGATTGGCGCCGGGATAGACCACCAGCTCGACGTCTTTGCCCATCGCTTTCAACTTGTCCGCGAGCTCGCGTCCCTGCTCGGCCGGCACGCCTTTGTCCTCGGCACCGTAGATCAGCAGCAGCGGCGCGGACAACTTCTCCCACTGCGGCGAGACTTTCTTGAAGCCGCCGTAGAAACTCACCGCCGCACCGACGTTCTCCGCGTCATTCGTCGCCGCGTACTGGGCCAGCGCGCCGCCCATGCAGAACCCAACGACGCCGTACTTTTTCGAGGTGCACTCTTCCCGTCCGAGCAGGTACGCACCCGCACCGGAGATCTCTTGGCCCGCACGCTCGGCGTCCATCTCCATCAAGAGCTTGCCCGCTTCATCGGGCGACTTGGTGGTCTTGCCGTGATACAGGTCGGGCGCGATGGCCGCGAATCCCGCACCGGCGAAACGCTCGACGAGGTCCTCGATGTGCGGCACGAGTCCCCACCATTCCTGAATGACGACGACGCCCGGACCCTGGCCGGCGAAGTACCCGCTGCAGGTGTGGCCGTTGGAAGGGAATTGAACTCGCTCGCCCATGGTGTTCATCTTATTGCAATGCACCTGACCCGCGAACAAGTGTCGGACCTGTCGAAGAAGAAGCAGTGCCCGCGCTGCGACTTCGACAAGACGCTCGGCAACGCGCTCTGCCGCACCTGCCGCAGCAAACTCCCGCCACACATGCGCCTGAACATCGAGAACATCACCACGAAAGACGGCGGCGCCGTCGGCAACGCACTCCGCGCCGCCGCGAACTACTTCAACGTACACTTCGCCTCGATCCGCCAATTCGGCGGCGGGCGGAAGCGGTGACGCTTTGTCGCTGCCGCTAGGGGACGACGTGGAGCGCCTCCGGCGGGCCGGCACGGCCGGCAGCGCTTGTTGGCCCAGCCGGAACGCGCCGTGTACTAACTGTACGCGGCTCTCGGCAGCCGCACGTGTTGCCGTAAGCGCTGCCGGCCGTGCCGGCCCGCCGGAGGCGCTCCACGTCGTTCTCCCAGCGGCAGCGACAAAGCGTCACCGCTTCCGCCCGCCGCCGAATTGGCGGATCGAGGCGAAGTGCACGTTGAAGTAGTTCGCGGCGGCGCGGAGTGCGTTGCCGACGGCGCCGCCGTCTTTCGTGGTGATGTTTTCGATGTTCAGGCGCATGTGTGGCGGGAGTTTGCTGCGGCAGGTCCGGCACAGCGCGTTGCCGAGCGTCTTGTCGAAGTCGCAGCGCGGGCACTGCTTCTTCTTCGACAGGTCCGACACTTGTTCGCGGGTCAGGTGCATTGCAATAAGATGAACACCATGGGCGAGCGAGTTCAATTCCCTTCCAACCGCCACACCTGCAGCGGGTACTTCGCCGGCCAGGGTCCGGGCGTCGTCGTCATTCAGGAATGGTGGGGACTCGTGCCGCACATCGAGGACCTCGTCGAGCGTTTCGCCGGTGCGGGATTCGCGGCCATCGCGCCCGATCTGTATCACGGCAAG